>CAZYWR010000449.1:0-6010 GCA_964651185.1 uncultured Polyangiales bacterium | reverse complement strand
CTCAAGCAAGCTCATTTCCGGCCGAAGCTCGCCGGCGTCACCGGCAGCTTCAGCACGTTCGGCAACGGCTTCGTGCTCGCGCCCGCAGGCGCCAACAACACGCCGCAGACGGGCGTCTGCAACGTCAGCACCACGCAGACGATCCACGTGATCGACGCGGCGCCGCACGCGCACAAATACGCGACGCACATGAAGTTCACCGTGACGAAGAAAGACGGGACCGAGATCGTCATGCACGATCAGCCGTTCATGTTCGGAGAGCAGGGGACCTATCCGCTCCAGGGCGGCGAGGTGCTGCTCGAAACCGGCGACACCGTCTACACAACCTGCACCTACACCAACACGACGGACCGCGACATTACCTTCGGCGAGAGCACCGAAAACGAGATGTGCTTCAACTTCGCGCTCTACTACCCGAAGGACGCGTTCAGCTGCTCAGGCAGCATCTTCGACCTGGGAAGCCTGGGAAGTCTGTTCGGCGCAGGCGGGCCCTGAGCGCGGCGCGCGTGCGCGACATCGTTCGGCAGCTCGCCAACGCGCACGCGCATTCCGCGCTGTCTACCTGCTGAGTGCAGCGGAAGCGCCGCCGCGCGCCGGCTGACGCAAGCCCGCTCACACACGCGTGCGCGGGCGATGCGTCATTGTCGCTTATTGACGCAATCCGCGATGGATCGTACAAGCGGATCAGCTCGCGGTAGGGCCGCTGGATGCCGAGTGAGGACCGTGCAAGACAGTCGTGAACCGACGGTTTCTCTGCGCTGGGTGATCCCGTTTCTCGAGGTCACGGGGATCGATCCCAGAGAGCTCGAGCTCATGGGGAGCGGCACGAGCGCGCTGACCCTGGGCGATCCGAACACGCGTCTGCCTCACAGCGTCGCGACCGAGCTGCTCGAGCGCGCCCTGGTCACGACGGGAGATCCCGGGCTCGGGCTCAAAGCAGGGGCCGCGGTCGATCCAGCGAGCTTGGGCGTGCCGGTCCTGGCGGCGCGCAGCTGCGCTACCTTGCGACACGGCATCGCGTGCGCGAACCGCTACATGCGACTGTTCGACGAGAGCCTGAAGGCGCAACTCATCGAGACTGCGAACGCCGCCTGCTGGCAGATCTCGACCGTGTTCGCTCTGCCCATCGTCGACGACTTCTTGTTAGCCGCCGCGTACGGCCTCGCATGCCAGTGCGCCAACCGGCGCATCGATCTGCTCGAAGTGCGCCTGCGATACGCGGCCGCCACGGACGCGGCCAGTTATGCGCGCGTCTTTGGCGCCGCACAGCTCAAGTTCGGCGAGCCGCACAACGTGCTGGTCTTTCGCCCGAATGCCTTGGACACGCCGCTCACGCACGCACACCAGGGGTTGCAGGCGTTGTACGAGATGCGCGCGAGCGCGCTGCTCGAGCGCCTCTACGTGCCGGACAGCACGACCGCGCTCGTGCGCCAATTGACGATCGCGCAGCTCGAGCTCGGCGACGCGAGCATGACTGCCGTCGCGCGCAGGCTGGGCATCAGCGTCGCAACCCTGCGGCGCCGGCTCCAGGCCGAGGAGACGGTCTTCAGCGAGATCCTCGACGAAGTGCGGCGCGAGCTCGCCCAAGAGCACCTGTCGAAGGCGGACGTGTCCATGGTCGAGATCGCCAAGCTGCTCGGCTTCTCGCACGTAGCCGCCTTCTACCGGGCCTTTCGGCGCTGGTTTCACGGCACGACGCCCGCTCAGCTTCGGCAACGCATGCAGCGCAGCGGACACGTCGCGCAAGCGGCGCCGTATCGCTCTCAAGCTGTTTGAGCGCCATCCGGCCGCCGGCGCAAAGCGACTCGAACGACTGCGCGCCCGGCGCCGCCTGAAGTCGGCTGCGCGGGCGCGCGGTTTAGGGCGAACCGTGTGGCCCGCTGCGCGGTGCTACATGCCGAGGCAGGCGCTGCCGCCGTGCGCGAACGCGCCCCACAGGCCGTCGTCCGTCAGCGCGCCGGCCGGATAAGCGAGCGTGAACATGTAACACATCTCGTCGTTCGTGCTCTCGCCGAAGGTCATCGGCTGACTGTACGTGCAGTCGGTGGTGATGCTGTCGCCGGGCATGAGCACGAGGTCGGGCATGAACGTGTACATGCGCTGGAAGTTGAAGTCGAAGTCCGCGTCCTGGAAGACCTCGTTCTGACCACTCGCGCGGTTGATCGTGCCCTTCATGTGGATGCCCGTCTTGTGCATGTGGGGGGTCACACCGATGATGTGGATGGGCTCGTTCGAGGTCGGCGTGCACGTGCCTTCCCAGTCGGTCGAGGGGGCCACCAGGTTGTCGGTGCCGAGCCAGGTGATGCCAGCGACGTTCGCGGGCTTGTCGTGGATGATGCACACCTGCACCCCCGACGCGTCCTTCGCGCTCGGATCGTTGCTGTTGTAGTGGTATTCGATCGTGTACGTCGTGTCGCCCGGCATCTCGAGCCCGACGTCGGGGTGTCCCATCGCGGGCAGATCGAGCACTTCGCCGCCCGGCGCCCAACCGAAGATGAGCTGGCCTGTCGGGTGCGCGCCGATCGACGGAGTCGCCCCGCTCGGCGTGCCCGCCACGTCGTCCTCGAACAGCAGGAAGTGGTGGATCGCCTGCATGTTGTCGATCTTCGGGCGGAAGACGACGGCGTAGCCGGTGCCCTGCCAGGGTGCTGGGAAGGTGAAGTTGAAATAGGAGTCGACGGCCGTGCCGACGGCGAAGGGCGTCTTGAAGTCGCCGTTGTGCGCCAGGAAGTCGTAGCACTCCTGATCGCCGACCGGTCCAGACGCGCCCGCATCGGACGCCCCCGTTCCGGCGTCGGCAGGCTTGGACGTGCAGGTTTCACTGCTGCCCGGCGCGCCTTGGTCGAGCCAATCGTTCAGCAGCGAGAGCTCGTCTTGGCTCAACGCCGTGGCGCTCGTAGGCGGCATGCGGTTGCGCGGATCCGTCGCGTTCACCTTCTCCTTGATGACGTCCAGGAGCGCGCGGCCGTCCGTCGCCTTGCCCTGGAAGTCGGCCGCTTTGACGAGCGCCATGGGCGCGCCGTACGCGGGCTTCGCGCCGTGGCACAGGCTGCAGCGCGAGCTGACGACCTCCGCCACGTCGCATGGCAAGCCCGCGCCGCTCTTGGCGCCGGCGCCCGAGCCCGCGTCGGCTGCCGGTTTGCCCGAAGCTCCGGAGTCCGCGCGCGTGGTGGAGGACGAAGGCGCGGACGCGTCCTTCTTGCCCGCGCTCTTGCCCGCGTCTGCAGCAGAGGACGTGCTGTCATCGTCGGACCCTTCGGCGCTGCTCCGCGAGTCCTTACAGTCTTCGCCGCTGCAGTCGCTCGATCCGCCGCCGGAACATGCCGCAGTGAGCGCGACCAACCCCAGGCTCGCGATAGCCTGCCAAGAAATAAGATGTTTCCGCATAGCGTCATACTGCAGCGAGTCACGAGATAACGTCTTTGACCAAGGCGGCCAGAACGTGACCGTACTGGCCCAACAGTCGTGCGCCGCACATCTTTACTGGGGTGCCCCCGCGTCGCGTTGTAGCGCGCGCAACGACACCGCTTGCTGCTCTCGCTCTGCGGCCTGCGCGCGCCGCGTCGCAAGCTCGTCTCGGAGCGCGGGGCTCGCGGTGTTGGGGATCAGAACGTCGTCGATCAGCGCCGCCATGCCCCCTTGGGCCATCAGCTCCAGATCCACGTACGCCGCGTCGAAGCGAGGGCCGTCCGGCTGCCGTTGCAGCGCTTGCAGGATCGTGACCCCGCTCGCCGCCGCCGCAGCCGACTGCGGACTCGGGGCGGACACGATGCCTAGCTCGTGCAGGCGGCGCTGCGCGGCGAGCTGTGCGCGGGCGAGCTGCGCGACGTAGGCCGCCACGCGCGGGTCGCCGGCGCGCGCTCGCGCGAGCGCGGCCGCTTCGAGCTCGGACACGTCGAACGCGCTCAGCACGCCGACGACTTGCGCCTCATCGAGGCGGATACCGCCGCTCGCGGCGCCCGCGGAAGCGTCGTCGACGATCGTGCTCGCGTCCGGCGCGCCGACGGGCGTGGCCGAGTCAGTGTTTTGGTCGAGCGCCGCGCCTGAGGCACCTTCGCCTGAGTCGGCATTCACGTCGCCACAACTCGCGACCAGCGTTGCGATCAACAGAGCTGGCGTCCAGGTTCGAGCTCGTCGGGAAGTTCGTGTCATGTGCACTCTCCTCTGCACCGCCGCTGCGCGCGGCTCGCTGCAGCCATGTGCGAGGACCACAGTGCAAGAAGGGTGCACGGCGCCTGGACGGCGAACGTGCACGTCAAAGTTGCCTCAGCGTGGTAGCCGTGCGCGCAACGCGCTCGTGCGCACGGCTCACGCCGCCGCGCGCTCGACGCGCTTCGGAGCAGGCTGGGCGTAAAGGCCGATGGGTCCCGACAAACGCCCACCTGTGTCTGGTTCGTTGCCACACCGCGCGGATCGCGTCGCGCGCTCGCTTATGCGTATGATCAAGCGAGCAGCCAGCGCTCCGAGCACACGCTTTCAGCTCCGACACATGAGCGTCGAACACGAACCTGACGAGCAGATCTCGGTTGTCCGCCCATTGGGTAAGGGCGGCATGGCGACCGTGCACGAAGCCGTGGTCGGCGGGCGCCGGGTCGCGCTCAAGCGGCCGCGGGCAGACGTGCTCGCGCGCCGGCCCGAGCAGCGTTCGCTGTTCGAGCGCGAGTACCACACGCTCGCGCAGCTGGCCCATCCCAACATCGTCGAGGTCTACGGCTACGGGATCGACGCGGACGGACCTTACTACACGATGGAGCTGCTCGAAGGCGCGCGGCTCAGCGAGCTCGTGCCCATGCCGTGGCGCGAAGCCTGCCGCATCCTGCGCGAGATCGCGGCGGCCCTCGCGATGGTGCATTCGCGCCGGCTCGTCCACCGCGACGTCACGCTCCACAACGTACGCCTCACCGCCACCGGCACGGCCAAGCTGATCGACTTCGGCGCGATGGCGCCCATCGGGGTCCCGACGAACATCATCGGAACGCCGGCCTACATGGCCCCGGAGGCGGTCTACCAACAAGCGCTCGACCAGCGCACGGACCTCTACGCGCTCGGCGCGCTCGCCTATCGCCTGTTGTGCGGCGCAGACGCCTACGCGGCGCGTCGCATCGATCAGCTGCGCGACGCCTGGCGCTCGCGGCCCGAGCCGCTGGGCGCGCGCGTGCCGGATGTTCCGCCGGCCCTCGATGAGCTCATCCGCCAGCTGCTCAGCTTGAATCCCGCCGGACGCTGCCGGACGGCGGCCGAGGTGTTCGTGCGGCTCAGCGCGATCGCCGGGCTGCAGGAGGCCGATGACGTCGCGATCGCCCGCGCGTACCTGACGACGCCGGCGCTCGCGGGCCGCGAACGAGAGCTCGGCCTGATTCGCCGCCAGCTCGTGCAGGCCAGCCGGGCGAGTGGCTCGGCCGTGCTGGTGGAAGGCCCACCCGGTGCGGGACGCTCGCGCCTGCTCGACGCCTGTGTGCTCGAAGGACAACTGCTCGGCGCGCTGGTGCTGCGCGCGCGCGCGGTGGCTGGCTCGAGCGCGAGCTTCAACGTGCTCGCGAGCTTGGGCACACAGCTGGTCGAAGCGCGCCCGGGCTCTGCTCCCCAAAGCCCGCGCATCCAGGGCCTCCTGCAGCGAGGCGAGCACGCGGTGACGCCCGCTTCGGCCGATGAACAGGCGGAGCTGCAGCACGAGCTCGTGACCTGGCTGCTGCAGGCCACGGTCAAGCCGCTGTTCTTGCTGGTCGACGACATGCACTTCGTCGACATGGAGTCGGCGGCCGTCCTAGCCCGGCTGGCGGACGTAGCGCCGCAGTATCGACTGCTGCTCGTCGTCTCCTCCTTGAGCGACACGTCCGGCATCTGCGGCCAGGCCCTGCGCCTCATCCGCGAGCGCGCGATCGCGCTCCCGCTCGCCCCCTTGAGCGACGAGCAGACGCTCGCGCTCGTGCGTTCGTTGTTCGACGACGTGGTCAACGTGCAGCTCGCGGCGAAGCGCATCTACGACATCGCGCGCGGCAATCCGCAGGCG
>CAZYWR010000448.1:0-3282 GCA_964651185.1 uncultured Polyangiales bacterium | reverse complement strand
CAGCGCGCCGCCGGCGGCTTCATGCGCTGCCAACGCACGCACCAGCCGTTCCAGCATGAGCGCGCGACGCGTCGCCTGCAGTACGTCCGGATCGAGGGCGCTGATCTCGCCGAGCGGCTGCTCGACCGACACCCCGCGCTCCCGCGCGCGCCGCTCGACCGCGTCGCGTTCGCTCGCGTCGATGCGGCCGGTCGCGTGCAGAAACGCGGTCAGCGAGATGTCGTTCGCGCTGCCTTCGATCTCGACCAGCGCGCCGCCGCGCATGCGCAGCGTGCGCCCGCCGAGCGCCACGCTGCAGCTCGCGCCTTGCGCGGCGAGCCGGAGCAAGAGCTTCGCCGTGGGACTCTCCGGAATCGCCGGGCTCAGCATCCGCACCATGGTATCAGTCGCCGGCCTCGCCTCGAAAGCGGACGCAGGGTGGCGCGCTCAGCGCAACGATAGGGCAAAGGGCAGTACGGCGAGCGCTTGCTCGCGCGCGCTCGCCAGGCTGCGGATCAACTTGCCCGTGTGGGCCAGCTCGTCGGGCAACGATGCCTCGAACGCCTCAGACAAGCTCCGGTGTGCGCCCTGGCCATCCAGCAGCGAAGACAACGTCTCCAGCGGGTCGCTCGGATCGGGCCAGGTTTCGACCGGCGCATCCGCGGGTAGCTTGCCGCGTTGGAGCGCGAGCGTGACGGCACGTGCGAGACCTCCCACCTCGTCCACCAGACCGAGCTTGCGCGCCCGCTCTCCGGCCATCACGCGACCCTCCGCCGCGGGCAAGAGCGCGCTCACCTGGCGTTTGCGGCCCTGGGCCACGCGCTCGAGGAAGCGCGCGTAGGTGTTCTGGAGCATGGCCTCCATCGTCTGGCGCTGGTCGGCACTGAAGGGTTGAAACGCGCTGAGCCAGGTCGCCCGCGTGGAGTGGGAGAGCGTGGTCACATGGACGCCGACCCGATCCGCCAACCCGTCCAGCACTACCTTGCCGCCGACCACGCCGATCGAGCCGACGATGCTGCCCGGCGCAGCCACGATCGTGCTCCCGGCCGAAGCTACGTAGTAGCCACCGCTGGCCGCCATGTCGCCGAGCGAGACGATCACTGGCTTGCGCCGGGCCACGCGTGTGACGGCGTGCCACATGCGATCACTCGCCAAGGCCGAGCCGCCCGGGGATTCGACGCGCAGGAGCACCGCCCGAACATCGGGGGTGTCGCCCCAGCGGCGCAGCGCTTTCACGAATGGGTCGCTCGCCGCGCCCGGGAACCCGTGGCCGGCGCCATCCGTGATCTCGCCGGTCAAAAATGCGACGCCGAGGTGTGGCCGGCCTGCATAGGGCCGCTCGCGTGCGCCCCCGAGCAGACGAAAGAGCTCGCCGAACGAGAGGGGTTGCTTCTCGCCGGTTTCGATCAACCGGCGCAAGAGCCGCGCGCGGGCCGCTTTTTTGGCGTGGGCACGCGCTTCGTCGTCGTAGGCGATGGCGTCGACGAGGCCCGCTTGGCGCGCGCGGTCGGCCGTGTATGGGCCCTGTTCGAGCACGTGCTGCAGCGCGGCGGGATCGCGCTGCCGGCGTTTGGCGAGGTGCGCGCGGAAGGACGCGTCGAGGTCGCTCAACAGCGCCTCCAGACTCTCGCGCTGCTCGGGCGAGGGCGCGTCGCGCGTGAACGGTTCGGCGGCCCCTTTGTACTTGCCGGCTTGAAAGAGCTCGGCCTTCACGCCGACCAGATCGAGCAGCTCGCGCCCGTGGATCGACTGCAGCGCGAGCCCCACCAGGTTGAGCAGGCCCGCGGGGGTCATGCTGACCTTGTCGCAGTGGCTGGCGAGCGCGTAGCCGGCGTTGTCGAGCTCGTCGAACTGGCAATGCACCGGCTTATGTTCGGCGCGGTAGGCTTCGAACACCTCGGCCCAATCGTCGACGTCGCCGAAGTGACCGCCGAAGGAGCCGAGTCGCGCGAATACGCCCCGCGCCAGAGGATCCTTCACGAAGCGGCGCAACCGCAGCAGCGCATCGAAGTGCGTGGGGCGGGCTTCGCCGAGGAGCGCGGGCGCGCGCTCGGGCGGCGGATCCGTCAGATCCAGCTCGAGCAGCGTCTCGGCAACCAGCTTGCGCTCTTTGCCGTCTTCGCGCGCGTGGCACCCGGCGCACGCGAGCAGCAGGAGCCCGACGCTCAGTCCGAGCGCACGCTGGCCCGCGCGAGCGGCACGCGTGGGCTTCACCGTGGCGTCTCGCTCGGGCTTTCGGAGGGCCCCGCGGCAGGGGGCGGAGTCTCTACGAGCTCGCCTGCCGGGCGATAGCCGCTCCGTTCCGGCGCGGATGCGCCGCTGCTCTCGCCCTTGCCGAGCTTGTCGAGCCAGGCCCGCGCGTAGCTCGCACGCGAGCCGTTCGGCAAGCGCTCGAGATAGCTTTGGTAGGCCTCGAGCGCGGAGCTCGGCTGCCCGAGCTTGCGGTAGGCGTCGCCCAGGCCGATGTTCGCCTCGGCGTAGCCGCTGTTCGCCGCGCGGTCGAAGTAGGGCAAGGCTTCGCGCGTCTTCCCGGCGCTGAGCAACGTGAAGCCGAGCCCCGTGTTGGCTTCGGAGCCGGTCGGACGCAGGGTCAACGCGGTTTTGTAGGCTTCGGCCGCTCCGGTGTGGTCGCCGCGACCGGCGAGCTGGTCCCCGCGAGCCACCCATTGTCCGTAATCCTTGGGCTCATTGGAGGAGGCGCGCTCGCTGCTTCGGCCAGACTCGTGGAGCTCTGGCTCAGCTTTCGGGGGGCTCGGCGCCTCCGTCGCAGCGGGCTTGCGCGGCTCGGCGCGTGCAGTCTCGGAGCGGGCCGGCGCGGTCCCCGCGTCGGGTTTGGCCGTGCTCGTCGCCGGCACGGCAGTGGTCGCCGGCCCCGCCGCTTCGGGGGGCTGCGCTTCCTCTGCCTTCGCTGCCTGTTCTGTCGAAGCCTCGAGACCTGCGGCGTCAGCGGCGGTCGCGAGCCCGGCGTCGCCCGCAGCGGGCGCCGCTCGGTCGATGGGGAGGCCGGCCTGCTCGAGCGCCTTGGTCACGCCGTCGAGCCCGCGCATGCCGATCCAGATCCCGCCGCCCAACAAGATCAGGAGCGGGAACAACCAAAGGTGAGACGAGCTGCGCCTCCGTCGCTCGAGCGGGATGTCGTCATCGTCGATGTAGAGCCGCACCGGCTGCGCCGTGGGCACGGGGCGGGGCGCCTTGCTCGAGGGCTCCGGAAAACGCGAGCTCGGAAGTCCGACCCCCAGCCCGCGCGGGCGCTCGTAGCTCGCTGGGGGCGTGGGCGCGGCTCGCACCGCCACGGTGCTTGTG
>CAZYWR010000447.1:0-2966 GCA_964651185.1 uncultured Polyangiales bacterium | reverse complement strand
CGGGTTCGCGGGCGCGGGCTGGGCCGCTGGCGGGTTCGCGGGCGCGGGCTGGGCCGGTGCGGTCCCCGATGCGGGTGGCTGCGCCGTGGCAGGGGGCGAGCCTTGGGCACCCGCCCCTCCCGCCGCGGAGACTCCGCCTAGCCATAGGGCGATGCCGGCGGAAACAAAGCGTCTGTTCATGCGGAATCCTCGGTGGTCGAAGCGCGCGTTTGCGCGCGAGCAGTTAAGCCAAGGCGCCTCTCCGCGCGCGAGCACATTCGTCGAGCACGCGCCGCCCCGCGCCCGAGCAACCATGGTCGAGGCACGGCGTACGCGCCCGTGCCCCGTGGGGCGTGATCGGCGACGGACGTCACGCGCGCATACCATGCGAGCTCGCGGGCGGGCACGTTTCCGCGCCGGCACGACGCGAACACGCGAGCGCGTCCAACGATTTCAGCGCCAGGGGCCGGCGCGTGCATTTTACGCGTTGCGCGGAGCGCGCCCCCAACGCAGTTTCACCCGGAGATGACGGCGGCGGTCCTCTCGATCGGCACCGAGCTCACGCGCGGCGAGCTCGTCAACAGCAACGCGGCCTGGCTTTCGGAGCAGCTGACTGCGCTCGGCTTCGAGGTGAGCGAGCAGCGCACGGTCGACGACGACGTGCCGCGCATCGTGGAGGCGGTGCGCGCGCTGGCCGCGCGCCACCGAGTGGTCGTGTCGACCGGCGGGCTCGGCCCCACCACCGACGACCTCACCACGGAGGCCGTGGCACAGGCGCTCGGCGTCGAGCTGGTGCGCGAGCCGTCGGTGGTCGAGCGGCTCGAGGAGCTGGCCGTCTGGTACGGCCGCGCGCTTCCCCCCAACAACCTCAAGCAGGCCGACTTCCCGGCGGGCGCCGAAGTGCTCGCCAACGACCAGGGCAGCGCGCCGGGCTTCGGGGTCCAGCTCGACGCGAGCCGGCTCTTCTTCATGCCCGGCGTGCCGCGCGAGATGCGCCACATCTTCAGCGATCGCATCATTCCGCGCATCGCCGAGCTCGCCGAACGCAATCGGCATCAGATCCACTTCCGCACCTTCGGGATGACCGAGTCCGCGCTCGGTCAGGCGCTCGAGGGCATCGAGGCGCAGTTTCGCGGCGTCTTGATCGGCTACCGGGCCTCGTATCCGGAGGTCGAGCTGAAGGTACTGGCCCGGGCCGACAGCGAGAGCGCCGCGATCCAGCTGGCCGAGCGCGCGGCCGACGAGGTGAAGCGGCGGGTCGGCCAGGTCATCTACGGCGACCGCGACGACAATTACCCGGGCGCCGTCGGCCGCACGCTGCGCGACCGCGGGCTCACGTTGGCGATCGCCGAGTCGTGCACCGGCGGCATGTTGGGCGCGATGCTCACGAGCGTGCCCGGCTCGAGCGAGTTCCTCTTGCTCGACGCGGTCGTGTACGCGAACGCAGCCAAGACCCGCGTGCTCGGCGTGAGCGAAGAGGTGCTGCGCGCGTACGGCGCCGTCAGCGAAGAGACCGCGACGGCCATGGTGCGCGGCGTGCTCCGCACCAGCGGAGCCGATCTCGGCGTGTCCGTGACCGGCATCGCGGGCCCGGGCGGCGGCAGCGACGAGAAGCCGGTCGGCACCGTGTGGATCGCGGTCGGCCGGCGCGACGGCCCGATCGCGGCCCGGCACTTTCTGTTTCGGGGTGATCGCGAGCGCATCCGCACGATCAGCGCCTACAGCGCGCTGCGCCTCGTGCGCGAGCTCGCGTGCGGGCGCGACCCCGCATAGAGTGGGCGCCCATGCAGCACGAGCTCCTGCCGCCCGGCTTCGTGATCGCCGGCAAATACGTGGTCGAGCGCACGCTCGGGCGCGGCGGGATGGGGGCGGTGTACGTGGTGTCGCACGTCACCACGGGCAAGCGCCTGGCCTTGAAGTGCTTGCTGCCTGAGTTCGTGCACGACGCCGACATCGTCAGCCGCTTCATGCGCGAGGCCCAGGTGCTCGGGCGACTCCAGCACCGGCACGTGGTCGACGTATTCGACGTCGGACGCGACGGCGACGTGCTCTACATCGTCATGGCGCTGCTCGAGGGCAAACCGCTCTCGGATTTGCTCCACGACACCGGCCTGACGCTCGAAGAGACGCT
Source organism: uncultured Polyangiales bacterium (assembly GCA_964651185.1). Classification (GTDB taxonomy): domain Bacteria; phylum Myxococcota_A; class Polyangia; order Polyangiales; family DASUME01; genus DASUME01. Next base: position 856 of record CAZYWR010000447.1, on the reverse strand, counting down.
GCTGATCTTACTGCGTGCCATGGAGGGCGTGGCGGCGGCGCACGACCATGGGATCGTCCATCGCGACCTGAAGCCCGACAACATCTTCATCTGCGTGGGCGCTTCGGGCCGGCTCGACGACCCGCGCGTGCTCGACTTCGGGATCTCCAAGCTCGACGATCCCGCGGGCCAGACGCTCACGCGCAGCGGTGTGGCGATGGGTACGCCGTACTACATGAGCATCGAGCAGCTCAACGGCCAGCGCGATCTCGACCAGCGGGTCGACGTGTACGCGATGGGCGTGATCTTGTACGAGGCGATCGCGGGGGAGCCTCCCTACGTGGCCGACAGCATCTCTGCGCTCGCGATCCGCGTGCTCACCACGGAGCCGGTCGATCTCGCGCTGCTGCGGCCGGATCTGCCGCCTGGCTTGGCGGCGGTGGTGATGAAAGCGATCGCGCGCCAGCGCGAGGATCGCCACCGCAGCATGCGCCAGCTGATCGAGGCGCTGCGGCCGTTCGTGCCGAAGAGCGCCGGGTTGCTCGTGCCGGAGGGGCAGGGGCGTCCGCTGCGCACGCCGCGCGACAGCACGACCCCGCGTCGCGCGAGCGGCCCATCCGCGAGCACCCCCCCGGGCGCGCCGCTCCCCGCGGAACGCATGGCGGCCCGCAGCCGACGACCCGCGCAGCCCAGGTCGAGCTGGTGGGGCAGGCTCGGGCTGTTGCTGGCGATCGCGCTCGGGACGGGTACCGCGGCGCTCGTCGCGCGCCGGCAGTTGCCTGCCGAGCTCGCTCCTGCGCGGACCTCGCCGGCCTCGCCGCAGCCAGGGAGCACTTCGCTGGTCTCGCACTCGGCGACCGCACCTACGCCGGCGAGC
>CAZYWR010000446.1:0-2829 GCA_964651185.1 uncultured Polyangiales bacterium | reverse complement strand
GCGCCATGGGTCGGGGCGGGGCGCGGGGCGAGTGAGCGCGAGGTCGACGCGCGCGCTGCGGCGATCGATCGTGATGCGCAAGCGCGCGAGCGGGCGATCGACGCGCACGCGCCTGTGCGCGCACGGGATGCGCAGGAGACTGCCGAGATCGTGCGCGGCCCGGGCGCGCAGGGCTTCGTGCTGCTGCTCGGGGTCGAGCACGGCTTCGTCGCAGGGCACGGCGAACGCCTCGTCCGCGCGGCCCAACGCGAGCTCAGTTCGCCGCACTGCACGCTCGGGATCGTGGGCTCGAGCACTGCGGCGAAGCTGTCCGAGCGGGGCCTGCCCTTCCGCTTCGTGGCGCCGCTTCCGTCGAGCGTGCGGGCCGTGCCCGAATCGGTCGAGGCGCTGATGCGCTTCTTGGACGCGACGCTCGCGCAAGCCCCGCCGGAAGCAGAGCTCGAATGCGAGCTCGTCCATCCGCGGCTCGGCGTCGGATCCGAGCTGGTGATGGCGCGCGAACGACTCATCCCGTTCCAGTTTCCCGCGCAGGTCGCGGCCGTCGAGGATCGGCCGCCGATCTTGCATGTCGAACCAGACGAGCTGTTTCACGAGCTCGCACACGAGCTCATCGCCGCACAAGCTGCGACCGCCTTGCTCGACGCGCTGGCCGCAGAGAACGCGGCGCGCCTCGCGGCCATGGACGCCGCCCATCGGCGTGTCGAGCGGCGGCTCGAAGAGCTCGGGCGCGAGCTCATGCGCTCGCGCCAGGAGGAGGTCACGGCCGAGCTCCCCGATTTGCTCGCCGGCGCGAAGGTCGCGGCGGAGCACGGCTGATCGGCCGCCCGTCGCCGTCCACGGGACATCACGTGGATCCCGATGTGCGCTCGTCGCGCTGCGTTGACCGCGCCACGATCGCTGCGTAGCTTACGGCAGCGATCGGAGAGCTATGGAAGTCGATCGATTTCGCCTGGTGCGCCGGGTACCAGAGCGGCTCGCCGGCTTGGTGGAGCTCGCGCTCGACACGCGCTGGACCTGGAACCACCAGGCGGACGCGCTTTGGCAGCGGCTCGACTTCGAGGCGTGGCGCAGCACGCAAAACGCATGGCTCGTCTTGCAGAGCGTGCCGTCCGGAAAGCTCGAGGAGCTGGCCCGCGATGACGCGCTGGTCGCCGAGCTCGAGCGACAGGTGCAGCTCCGACGCGCGGCGCGAGAACAGCCAACTTGGTTCGAGCAGTCGAGTCCGGCGCCAGCGCTCTCGAGCGTGGCGTACTTCAGCATGGAGTTCGGCCTGAGCGAGGCGCTCCCGCTGTACTCGGGCGGACTGGGGGTGCTCGCGGGCGACCTGCTCAAGAACGCGAGCGACTTGGGCGTGCCGATCATCGGCGTGGGTCTGCTCTATCAAAGCGGTTACTTCCGCCAAGTCCTCGATGAAAGCGGGGCGCAGCAGGCGCTCTTCCCGTACAACAACCCGATGCTCCTTCCCGTGATCCCGACGCTCGGGCCAGGCGGGGAGTGGCGGCACGTCACCGTCGCGCTCCCCGGACGCGCGCTGCGCCTCCGCTGCTGGGAGGTCGCCGTCGGCCGCGCGACGCTGTACCTGCTCGACAGCAACGATCCGCTCAACACCCCGAGCGACCGCACCATCACCGGCGAGCTCTATGCCGATCTGCCGGAGCTGCGCTTGCAACAGGAGATCGCGCTCGGGATAGGCGGCTTTCGCCTGCTCGGCGAGCTCGGGCTCGAGTGCAACGTGCTTCATCTGAACGAAGGGCATGCGGCGCTCGCCGTGCTCGAGAGGGCACGCGACTTCATGAAAAGGCACGGGCAAAGCTTTGAGGTCGCGCTGGCCTGCACGCGCGCGGGCAATCTGTTCACGACGCACACGCCTGTGGAAGCGGCCTTCGATCGCTTCGCGCCCGAGCTGATGGAGCGCTACTTCCGCGACTACGCGCGCGAGCTGGGTTTGGCGCTCCCGCAGCTGCTCGCCCTGGGGCGCAGCGATCGTGCGCAAACGGACGAGCGCTTTGCGATGCCGCTGCTCGCCGTGCGCGGGGCGGGGCGCGTGAACGGCGTCAGCCAGATGCACGGCGCGGTCAGCCGCGCGCTGTTTCAGCCGCTCTTTCCAGGCTGGCCGCGCGACGAGGTGCCGGTCGCGCACGTCACCAACGGTGTCCACGTCCCGTCCTGGGACTCGCCCGACGCGGACCGCGTGTGGGAGGAGGCCTGCGGCAAGCAGCGCTGGCTGGGCGAGCTCGCCGAGCTCGAGCCCGCGCTGCGCAAAGTGTCCGACCAGGTGCTGTGGAACATGCGCAACAGCTCGCGTCGCGCGCTCATCGAGTTCGTACGCGAGCGCGTCGCACGTCAGCTGGCGACGCGCGGCGCCTCGCAAGCGAAGCTCGACGAATGTGCGCACCTGCTCGATCCAGACGACCTTACCCTCGGCTTCGCGCGCCGCTTCGCCAGCTATAAGCGGCCGAATCTATTGCTCCGAGAGCGCGAGCGTCTGCTCGCTCTGCTCCACTCGCAGACGCGTCCGGTCCAGCTCATCATCGCGGGAAAGGCACACCCGAGCGATCCAGACGGGGCGCAGCTCCTGCGCGCATGGTCGGAGTTTCTGCGCGCGCCGGAGGTCGCGCGGCGTGCGGTCTTCATCGAAGACTACGATCTGGCCGTGGCGCAGAAGCTCGTACAAGGCGTCGACGTCTGGATCAACACGCCGCGCCGATCTTGGGAGGCCTGCGGGACGAGCGGCATGAAGCTGCTCGTCAACGGCGGCTTGAACCTTTCCGTGCTCGATGGTTGGTGGGCCGAATGCTATGCGCCCGAGCTCGGCTTCGCCGTCGGAAG
>CAZYWR010000445.1:0-5914 GCA_964651185.1 uncultured Polyangiales bacterium | reverse complement strand
ACTCAGTCGGTTGAGCGTCAGCGCTGGCAGCTCGAACGGTAAGGAAATCTTCGGCGGTCCCGCGACCCGCAAGGGCTCGGCGGCGAGCCCGCGCGGCAGCTCGTCGCGGCGCGCGTGATCGCCGAAGCTCGCCACGCCGCGCCCGAGCCGAGCGCCCGTGGCGAGCGCGTCCAGCGTGGCGACCGAGTACGGGAACACGCGATCGTGCTCCTCGAGCAGGTCGAGCATCTCTTCGAGGTCACGGGCGCGCACGGACTTCTGGCGAAAATACGTGGTCTCGATCTCGCGCAAACGAATCGTCGCGGTGAGCACGACGCCGAGCAGGCCCATGCCCCCGAAGGTCGCCCAGAAGAGCCGCGGATTTTCGCCGCGGCTCGCGCGCACCACCTCGCCGCTCGCGAGCAGCACCGTGATCTCATCGACACAGCTGCTGAACGTGCCCTGCGCGTGATGCGCCTTCCCGTGCACGTCGCTGGCGATGCAGCCGCCCACCGTCACGAAGCGCGTGCCGGGCGTGATCATGGGAAACCACCCGCGCGGCGCGAAGTCTTGAATGATGCGCGCCAGACTTACGCCCGCTTCGCACGTCAAGGTGCCCGTGCCTTCATCGAAGGCGAGATAACGATCGAGCCGGCGCGTGCCGAGCACCTGACCACCGGCGTTCAGCGAGGGGTCGCCGTAGCTGCGACCGAGGCCGCGCGCGATCGTCCCCGAACGATCGAGGCGTGCGGCGAGCTCGGCGGGCGTTTCGGGCTCTTCCAGCACGCATGCTGCGCGCAAGTTCGCGCCCCATCCGGACAACGTGGTCGTGCGCTTCTCGCCTTGGCGGCGGCCCGCGGGTGTGTTTTCCAAGGTAAGCATATTTCCTTGTACCACGCGGAAGTTGCCTCGGCGGCGAAATGCGACTACGGCCAGCCCATGCCGCTGCGCTGGTTCGCGCGCCCGAACGAGGGCCCTTCGGATCCGACACGCGCCGCCGATCTCTATCGCGCGCTGATCCTTTACTTGGTCACGCGCGCCGCGCTCGCGCTGTTCGTATGGTTGACCGGACAACACTACACGTGTCAGGGGCCGCGCTGCTTAGATCGCGCGTTCTTTCCCGATAACTTTCTGTGGAACGGCTTGTTCCAGTGGGACGCTTACCAATACAGAGAGCTGATTCGCAAAGGGTACTACCTAGGGCAAGACTACGAGACCACTGCGATGCTCTTTCCTGGCTTTCCGATGGCGGCCTGGCTGATGGGCAAGATCGTGGGCTCTCGGTTTACGGGCGGCATCATCGTCAACCACCTGTCTTCTATCGCCGGCGCCTTTCTGATCGCGCGCGTGTGCCGCCACTTGCGCATCGGCGAGAGCACGGAGCCGCCGGAAGGCGTCGCGCGCGAGTGTTCGCTGTTCTGGCTGGCCTCACCGCTTACCTTTTTTTACTGCGTGTTCTTGTCCGAGGCGCTGTTCGCGTTCGTGAGCGTGCTCATGATCTTGGCCGTGCTTCGCGGGCGCTGGGGCATCGTGCTCCTCGCCGGCATCGCCGCGACGAGCACACGTAACGCGGGCATCGTCGTGGTCGCCGCGAGCGCCGCGCTCGCCTGGGAGCGGCGCGAGCAAGTGCCGGTGGGCGCCCTCGGCTGGATTTGCCTCGCGCTCTCGCCGCTCGGCCTCGCCGGCTTCATGGCCTGGCAGCACTACGAGCTCGGCAACGCCTTCGCGTGGGCCGAGACGCAGCTTCGCTGGAACCGCTATCTCACCACGCCTTGGCGGACGATCGCGGACGACTGGGTCGGGTGGCCGCGGCTCAAGGAGCGCAACGTCGACGCCATGTATCGCGTGCAGGAGCTGCTCGCGCTCGCCATCACGGCGCCGCTGTTCTTTCTGCGTCGCCGCCTGCGCATTCCCTGGCCTCTGCTCGGGCTGGGCGTGGCGGAGTGGCTGATTCCACTGACCTCGCACCAGATCGTCTCGGCCGCGCGCTATCAGGCCGGCAACTTGTACTTCGCCCTCGCGATCCCCGCGCTGCTCGCCCCGCGACCCATGTTGCGTGGCGTGTGCTGGATGCTCTTCGGCATGGTCTTGGCCTGGTACGCGTCGACCTTTCCTTTCGGAAACTGGGCTTCGTAAGGCTACCCAGCGCGTCGATCGAGGCCCGTCTCCGTGATCACGTAGGCCTCGTGGTAAGCCTCCGTGTCGGTATTCACAGACCACAGATCGTGGTGCGCCCCGTGCGCGATGTTTTCTGCGGCCAAGATGCCCATCAAGATGCTGTGATCTTGGTTGTTGTACTTGAACGCGCCGTAGCGTCCGATCACCGAGAGCCCGGCGATGCTCGCGAGATAGTCCTGAATCGGCGCGAGCCGCTCGCGATAGCCGCGCGCGTACACAGGGTAGCAGCGCGGCAAACGGAGCACCTTGCCGTCGAGCACGGCCGCGCCGCGCGCGAGTCCAGTGGCCGCGAGCTCGCCGGAGGCAAGCGCGATCAAGCCCGCATCGTCGCGCCGCCAGATCTCGTCTTGCTCGTAGCACCAGTATTCCATCGCGACGATGGTCGTGCGCTCCCCGCGATTCAGCTCCGGGACCCAGTTGCGAAAGTTGGTGATGCGCCCGGTCAACAGATCGGGCGCATGCACGTAGATCCACTGATCCGGAAAGAGGTCTTCCGCATCGAGATGTAAGTACACGAGGATGGTATTGCGAAAGGTAAGCTGCGCAGCCAGACGCCGGATCTCTTCCGGCGCTCCTTCGATGCCTTGCACGAGCAAGGTGAGCGGCATGCTGGAGATCAAATGGTCGTAGCGGCGGCGTTCGCCCGACGCGAGCTCGAGGCCCGCCGCGCGTCCGTCTTCCACCAGGATGCGCCGGACCGGCGTGGCCACATGCACCTTGCCGCCGTGCTCCTCCACGCGCTCGCGCATGCGGCGATAGACCATGCCTGTGCCTTCCAGAGGGTAAGCGAACTGATCGACCAGCGTCTTGTGTTTGCTCGATCCGCCCTGCGGGGAGAGCGCGTTCTTGGCCGCCTCCCACAACGAGAGTCCTTTGATGCGCTGCGCCGCAAACGTCGCGTCGAGCTCCGTACAGGGGATCCCCCAGAGCTTTTCGCTGTAGGTCTTGAAGAAGATCTCGAACAGCTTGCGCCCGAAGCGGCTCACCACCCAGCTCTCGAACGTGCCGTCTTGCGCCGTGGGCGAGGTCCGCTCGCGCGCGTAGCTCGCGGCGCAGCTCAGCGCTTCTCGCGGACCCAGCGTGAACAGCGCATTCATCGCTCGCAACGGGTAATAAAAGAAGCGCTGCCGATAGTAGATGCGTGTCAACCGATCCACGAGTCGATAGTCGCGCCCCACCACCTCGAGCCACAGCTCGTTGACGCGCTTGTCCGCCGAGAAGAAGCGATGCGGACCCATGTCGACGATCTGACCCCAGAGTTCGAGCGATCGCGCGAGTCCCCCCACCTCGTTCGCAGCCTCGAAGACTTCGACGCTCTCACCCTCGCGCGCAAGACAGTAAGCTGCCGTCATCCCAGCCGGCCCGGCGCCGGTAATCCCAACTCGCATGCCCATCCGCGCACGATCATGACTCTCATGGCGATAATCGCAACTATGAGCCACCCGTTTTTTCGCCCAGTTGTCGGCGACAATCTGGGCACTCGAGCGAACGCGCGTGGATTGCGCGTGACGCGTCGCGCCGGCGCCGAGCGCGATGCTGCGATCATCATGTCGGCCGTGCCGATGGGCGTGCCAGCGGCTTCGCGCTGCGCGCGCAGGAGACCGTCGTGCTCGGCCCGCCGGGATGACGGACATGACCTCTCGCGCCTCAAGACGCCTTACCGTGACGGAACCACGCACCTATGCTCGCCCGGTTGAGCGAGCTCATGTTCGTCGAGGTCGTTCGCGAGTACGTCGCCTCGCGTCAGGGCGCGGAACGGGGTTGGCTCTCCGGGCTTCGGGACGAGGTCGTGGGGTCGCGCGCTCGCGGCGCTCCTCGGCAAGCCTGCTCACCCGTGGACGCTCGACGAGCTCGCGCACAGGATCGGCGCGTCGCGCTCGGTCTTGGCGTCTCGATTCGTGGACTTCGTGGGGGTTCCGCCGATGCAATACCTCGCCCAGTGGCGGATGCAGCTCGCCGGGAGCTTGCTCGCCGAATCGAAGGCGCTCGCGGCGGTGGCCGAGGCGGTCGGCTACGGGTCGGAGGCCGCCTTCAGCCGCGCGTTCAAGAAGATCGTCGGTGTCGCTCTCGGAGGCGTGGCGCGCGCTGCGCGCGAGCGCGTCCGGCCCCACCTCGCAAGAAGGGGCCTCCGGCGGGTCGACGCGCCGCTGCGCGTGAGGCCTCTCTGGCGGACAACCGTGCGCCGCGACGTCAACTTCCCCGGCAGGTGACATACGCAAAGGTGCGTGCGCCCGCCCGCAACGGGAACTGCGGTGCCGGGGATGGGCGGGAGCTCAACGCCCGGTGTCGAAGCAGCCCTTGATGCCGCCCTCGAGGGCCCCTGAGTGTGCGATCTCCTTCTGGCATCCCATCGCGTCGATCGTCACCAAGCACCCACCATCCTTGGCGGGGGCGTTTGGAGGTGAGCTGCGGGCGGCTATGCGCGGCAGGTAGTGAGGGACCGCCGAGTCCATCCTCAAGAACGCTCCTTCGTCGCCTTGAGGGCGGCCTGCCCGAAGGCGCGGTGAATCCGTTGTGCACCCCCGATCGCGCGCGCAGAAATGAGTGCTTCCAGCGGGTTCAGTGTAGTGGCTCGGGATTGTTGCGAGTGGGCGCATACTTCCTTATGCTTGCAGTATGCGTCGCATCACTATCAGCCTCGATGATGACCTGGCCCGCCTCGCGGAGGCGGAGGTCAAGGCCGGTCGCGCTCCTTCGGTGAGCGCGTGGGTCGCCGACGCCATCCGCGCGAAAGCGCGAGCTCGGGCAGACCTCGTGGCCGACCTCGAAGAGTTGGAGCGCCGCGAGCCGACCTCGCCTGAGGTCGTGGCCTCCATGGCCCGCGCGCTCGGGCTTTCGCGCAAGGCAGTAGCCAGCGCGCTGAAGGCAGGACACTCGAGGCGCCGTAGCCGGCGGGTCGCGTGAAGCACGTTGTCCTCGACGCGGGCGCGCTGATCGCGCTGGAGCGGGGTGCGGCGAGCGTGCGCGGCTTCGTGCTCCTCGCCGATCGGGCGCTCGTAGCTCTGTCCACCAGCTCGGCAGTTGTTGCCCAAGTGTGGCGAGGCGGATCACGTCAAGCCCGGCTCGCGCGCCTCCTTGGCAGCGATCTGATCAGCGAGGTAGCGCTCGATCCCGATGCGGCTCGACGTATCGGCGTGCTGGCCGCAGCGGCAGGATCGCGGGACGTGGTCGACGGCCATGTTGCCGTGCTCGCCCTCGAGCGCAGCGCGATTGTGCTGACGAGCGACCCTGCAGACATCATTCGCTGGGGGTTACCATCGAACCAGATCGTGCGCTGCTGAAGCGGAAGGACGTCGCCCGAAGTAACGCAGCAAGCGATCTCCTGTCGAAGACGTTGAGACTCGGCCCACCGCCGCGCCGCCGGTCGCGGCTCCGGAACGAACGCTCGTGTAGAACGCCGCGAACCGCCGCCCGGAAGGCTCCGCGCGGCGATTTCCTGGCATAACCAGTGCGCCTCGGGTCTGCGTTGGCGGACGTGTGTGACCGCCGCGTGATAGGAGGAGCTTGGAATGCGCTTGGACGTCGGCTCATGCAAGACGGGTGCAGCCGTGATCGCGGTCGTTTGGCGGCCTGCGTCGACAGGCACGAGAACGATGGCTATGTGCCCGGCATGGGCCGTCGGCGACGTGTCCGAGCGGCTTTCAGACATGAAGCCAGACTGCAGCTCACGTGCGCATCGGTAGTGATCTCGAAGGGGACGCGCCGAAACCCTGAGGTTCGTCTTCTCGGCCGCGCCGCTAAGGCCCGCCGGAAACTG
>CAZYWR010000444.1:0-2019 GCA_964651185.1 uncultured Polyangiales bacterium | reverse complement strand
AGGCCGTGTGGTGCAGACAGTAAGGCACACGCCGTGCCTAGCGCGATCCCCGCGTCCGTACGGCGCGCTCGATCTTTCGGTTTGTCGCGGCGGTCGGAATTTCTCCGAGAGCATTCGGAGCGAATCCGAATGGTCAGGTGCGCGCGAGCTCGATGACGGCGCGCGTACCCGGCGCGCGCTCGCGCTTTTCCAAGATCAATTTCCCGCCGTGGTGCGCCACGACCTCTTGCGCGATCGCCAGGCCGAGGCCGGTCCCGCGTCCTTTCGGTTTCGTCGTGAAGAACGGCTTGCGCGCGCTCTCTGCGGTCTCCGGGCTGATGCCTTCCCCTTCGTCTTCGACCAGAAAACAGAGCTTCCCCGGCTCGACGCGCACGCGCATGTGGACCGAGCTGCCGCGCGGGCTGGCGTCGCAGGCGTTGAGCAGGAGATTGGTCAGGGCCTGCTCGAGCAGGGGCTTATCGCAGGCGATGGGCGGCAAATCCGCCTTCGTGTCGAGCGCGACGCGCACGCCAGCCTCTTCGAAGCGATGGCGGGCCAGGCTCACGGCCGAGCGGGCGATGGCGCCCGGATCCGCTTGCACCAACGTCGGGTGCTCGCCGCGCGCGAGCCCGAGCACCCCGCGGATCACCGCTTGAATGCGCTCTACTTGCTCGAGCGCGACGCGCAGCGCAGCGCTCGCCTTGTGCTGACCTTCGACCGCAGGCAGCACCTGCTCGACGCGCGCCATGATCGTGCCGAGCGGGGTCGCCACCTCGTGCGCGATGCCGCTCGAGAGCGCGGCCAGGGTCGCCATCTTGTCCGCCTGCGCGAGCAGGCGCTCGCGATCGCGCTCGAGCGCCGCGACCTCGAGCTTGCGCGCGACCTGAAGTTGACGCCGCTCTTGGCGCAAGGCGACGCCGCCGAAGCCTGCCACCAGCGCGAGCACCAGCCCCACGCTGAGCAGAAAGCGCAGCTGCGAGTGGCGCTCGCGTTCGCGCAGGCGCTCGCCCGAGACGAGCACCACCACGCCCCAGCGGCCCGCGCGCCCCTTGAGCGGCTCGATGCCGGCGATCGCGACGCGCGCCGGCAGCCCGAGCTGGGGGGCCTCCGCCCGCGAGAGCAGCGTGCCCGATCGGCCCGCAGCGAACGCCGCGCGCAGGGTCGGCGAGTGCACGCGTCGTCCGTCGGTGGTCAGGAGGCGCGGCTCGTCGGGGCACGCGATCAGCAAGATGCGCGAGCCCTTCTGTTCGAGCTCCATCGCGCCGCCGAGGAGCTTCGGGATGAGCGCGCGGATCGAGTCCGCGTGCGGCTCGACCGCGCCGGCCTCCTCGTGACGCGCGAGGCGCGCCTCGAAGTCGGCGGCGACGGCGGTCGCGATGGCGCTCTGTTCGTCCTGGAGCGCGCGCACCGCGCCGTCGAACTCGCGCCGTTCGTCGATCAGCATGGCCGCCGTCACCAGCGCGACCGAGGCGAGCATCGCCGCGAGCAGCCAGCGCCGGCTCATGCTTCGTCCGCCGCCAGCCATTTCGCGAGGGTCTTGGCGTCGATGCCGAGCTTCTCGCACGTGACCATCTTGCGCCCGCCGAGCCGTTCGAGCGCCCAGGCGGCATAACGCCGCTGCAGCTCGCGGATCGGGATCACTGTGTCACCGAAGTCACGCACGCTCGCGTCCGGCGTCGCCAGCAGCGCGCTCGGCAGGTCGCTCGGCTCGACCTCGCGGCTGCGCCCGAGCAGGACCGCGCGGCCGACCGCGTGCTCGAGCTCGCGCACGTTGCCGGGCCAACCGTACTCGAGCAGCGCGCGGGTCGCGGCCGCCGAAAAGCGCTCGACCGCGGCCTTCGGGTGGCGCGCGCGCGCCTCCTTCAAGAAGTGTTCGGCCAAGAGCGGGATGTCGTCGCGGCGCTGGCGCAGCGGCGGGATTTCGATCACCACACCCTCGAGCCGGTACAGCAGATCCTCGCGGAAGCCGCCCGACGCCACCAGTTTGCGCAGGTCGCGGTGGCTCGCGGCCACGATGCGCACGTCGACCTCGCGCTCCTT
>CAZYWR010000443.1:0-7791 GCA_964651185.1 uncultured Polyangiales bacterium | reverse complement strand
CACGAGCCATGGCTCGAAGCGCTCGAAGCCGAGCTCGGCACACAAGGCGCGCTGCGCCGCGTGGCCCTCGATATTCAGGGCATTCAGTGCGGCGCGTGCGTGTGGCTGATCGAGGCCCTCTTCAAGCGTCAGGCCGACGCCTATCAGGCGCGCGTGAACCCGGCGCTCGGGCAGCTCTCGTGCGCGGTCGGGCCCGGCTTCGCGTTGCGCGAGTTCGTGGGCGCGGTCGAACGCTTCGGTTATCGACTCGGACCACAGCACAAGAGCGCGTCGCGTGAGGGCGACGGACTCTTGCTGCGCACCGGCGTTTGCCTGGCCCTCGCGGCCAACACGATGCTGCTGAGCTCGGCGACCTACTTCGGCCTCGCGAGCGGTCCGCTGTACGAGCTGGTGCAGACGGCGAGCTTCGGCATGGCCACGCTGAGCGCGCTCGTCGGCGGCAGCTACTTTGCGCGCCGCGCGCTCGAGGGCTTGAAGCGCGGCGTCCTGCACCTCGATCTGCCGATCGCGCTCGGGATGGGGCTCGCCTACTTGGGCTCCGTGCTCTCGCTGTGGTTCGGCGGAGCGCGCGCGAGTTACCTCGACACGGTCAGCGTGTTCATCGCGCTGATGCTGGTGGGGCGCTGGCTGCAGGAGCGGCTGGTCGAGAAGAACCGGCGCGCGCTGCTCGCCAGCGACGGCGCCAGCGCGCTGCTCGCGCGGCGGCTCTGGCTCGGCCGCAGCGAGCTCGTGCCCTGCGCCGAGCTCGCTGCCGGAGACGAGCTCTTGGTGTGTCCGGGCGAGCTCGTGCCGGTGCGCGCGCGGCTCAACGACGAGGCGGCCACGTGCGCGCTCGACTGGATCAACGGCGAGAGCGAACCACGCGGCTTCGCGCGCGGCGACGTCTTGGTCGCGGGCGCGGTGAACGCAGGCGCGTCCGCGATCCGCGCGACGGCCTTGGGGCGCTTCGAGCGCTCGGACCTCGATGCGCTCTTGCGCGATGACCCGAGCCACAAGGCCCGTCTACGCGGGGATTTCTGGGATCGTCTCGCGCGCGTCTACGTCGCGCTGGTGCTGCTGGCGACGTCGCTGGGAGCGCTCGGCTGGCTGATCGCGGGCGCGGCGCTCACGCAGGTGCTCGACGTCGCCACGGCCGTGTTGGTGGTCACCTGTCCCTGCGCCTTCGGCATCGCCACGCCGCTCGCGTACGAGCTGGCCGTCGCGGGGCTGCGCAGGGCAGGGCTGTTCGTGCGCGACGGGAGCTTCTTCGACCGCGCCGCGCAGGTGAAGCGCATCGTGTTCGACAAGACCGGCACGCTCACCACCGGGGCGCTCGAGCTCGCCGCGCCGGACCGTCTGCACGCGTTGTCTGCAGACGAACGTGGGGTGCTGTACGACCTCGCCGCGCAGAGCAACCACCCGAAGAGCGCGGCCATCGCGCGCGCCCTGGCGGCGCTCGATCCGGCGCTCGCCTTGAGCGGCCAGGGGGCGCAGGAGGTCGCGGGGCTCGGCGTCGAGTGCGCGCGCAGAGGCGTGCGTTATCGGCTGGGCGACGCGCGTTGGGCGCTCGCGGATCCTACGCGGATCGTGCGGCTCGCCGAGCGCGACGAGGGGTGCGGTCCGGTGTTCAGCGCGGACGCCAAGGCGCTCGCGGTGCTCGAGTGTCGCGAGGTGAAGCGGCCCGACGCGGCCGGCGAGGCCGCGCAGCTCGCGCGTGAGGGCTACGAACTTTGGATCGCGAGCGGCGACCGCGCAGCGCGCGCCCGCGCGCTCGCCGAGGAGCTGGGGATCGCCGCTCTGCACGCGCTCGGCGATCTCTCGCCCGACGACAAGCGCGCGCTGATCGAGCGCCTCGATCGCCGCGACACCATGATGCTCGGCGACGGCATCAACGACGGGCCGGCGCTCTCGCGCGCCTATTGCTCCGGCACGCCCGCGGTCGATCGCCCGTTCGTGCCGAGCCGCGCCGACTTCTATTTCCTGACGCCGGGGCTCGTCCCGGTGCGCCTCGCGTTGCGCGCCTCGAAGGCCGTGCGCCGCGTGGTGCGGCGCGCGCTCGCCTTCGCCACCGTTTACAACGTGCTCGCGGTCGCGCTCGCCTATTCCGGGCTGATGCGCCCGTGGCTCGCCGCCGTGCTGATGCCCGCGAGCTCGCTGTGCGTGCTCGCGTTCACCGTGATGTCCCTCTCGCCCCGGAGCTCCGTATGGAAGTCGTGACCTTACTGCTGTTCGTCGGAGCGCTCTGGGTGCTCGCCGGCGTCGGCTTTTTCGCCTGGACCCTGCTGTCGAGCGACCACGAGCACAGCGAGCGCCTCGCGCTCTTGCCGCTCGAAGACAACTGGACCGATCCCCAACCCGCTCAAGAAAGCAAACAGCCATGAGTCTCGCCGTCTCGTCACCGCCAGCCGCCCTGGAGTCACCCGTGCGGCGGACGGTCGTCCGCTACGACGATCACATCACACAGATGTTCATCGCCGCCTCGGTCGGTTGGGGCCTGGTCGGCCTCTTGGTCGGCGCGTTGATCGCGCTGCAGCTCGCGTTCTGGCAGGCCAACGTCGGACCTTACTTGACGTTCGGGCGGCTGCGTCCGCTGCACACCAACGCGGTGATCTTCGCCTTCGTCGGCAACATGATCTTCGCGGGGGTCTACTACAGTACGCAGCGGCTGTTGAAGACGCGCATGGCCTCGGACCTGCTCGGCCGCATCCACTTCTGGGGCTGGCAAGCGATCATCGTCTCCGCGGCGCTCACGCTCCCCTTCGGGTACACGCAGGGCAAGGAGTACGCCGAGCTCGAGTGGCCGATCGACCTGGCGATCGCGGTGGTCTGGGTCACCTTCGCGGTGAACTTCTTCTGGACTCTGGCCAAGCGCCGCGAAAAGCAGCTCTACGTCGCGCTCTGGTTCTACATCGCGACCATCATCGCGATCACGGTGCTGCACGTGATCAACAGCCTGGCCATCCCGGTGTTCGCGCTCAAGAGCTACAGCATCTTCGGCGGCGTGCAGGATGCGCTGGTGCAGTGGTGGTACGGGCACAACGCGGTCGCCTTCTTCCTGACCACGCCGGTGCTCGGCATCATGTACTACTACCTGCCCAAGGCGGCAGACCGTCCGGTCTTCTCCTACCGGCTGTCGATCATCCACTTTTGGGCGCTGGTGTTCATGTACATCTGGGCGGGTCCGCATCACCTGCTCTACACCGCGCTTCCGGATTGGGCGCAGACGCTCGGCATGCTGTTCAGCCTGATGCTGTGGGCGCCGAGCTGGGGTGGCATGCTGAACGGTCTGCTCACGCTGCGCGGCGCCTGGGGCAAGCTGCGCACCGATCCCGTGCTCAAGTTCTTCGCGGCGGCCGTGACCTTCTACGGCATGGCCACCTTCGAGGGACCGCTGCTCAGCATCAAGTCCGTGAGCGGCCTCGCGCACTACACCGACTGGATCGTCGGCCACGCGCACGGCGGCGCCCTCGGCTGGAACGGCTTCATGGCCGCCGGCATGTTCTACTACCTCATCCCACGCCTGTACCGCACCAAGCTCCACTCGCGCGCCGCGGCGGACCTCCACTTCTACGTCGGTTCGGTCGGCATCCTGCTCTACCTCAGCGCGATGTGGATCAGCGGCATCACGCAGGGCCTCATGTGGCGCGCGCAAAACGAGGCGGGCGGCCTGATGTACCCCAACTTCGTCGAGACCCTGCTCGCGATCAAGCCGATGTACTGGATGCGTCTGGTGGGCGGTCTGATGTACCTGACCGGCTTCATCGTGATGATCTGGAACCTGGTCAAGACGGCCAAGAGCGGCGAGCTCAAGGACGAAGAGATCACGGTGACGGACCTGGTCGAGCCCGCGCGCGCGGAGTCGTGGAAGACGTTTGTCTTCGGCAAGCCGGTGGTGCTGATCGCGACCCTGTTCGCGCTGCTCGCGCTGGTGCCGTTCGTCGAGCCGGTCGCGAACGTGGCGCTGTTCGCGTTCGTGCTCGGCATCGGCGTGCTCGGCACGGCCATGGTGCTGCTGCGGCGCCCGGGCGAGCCCGCCTGGCACGCGCTGCTCGAAGGCCGTGCGCTCTGGTTCAGCGGGTTCACGGTGATCGCGGTGCTGGTCGGCGGCGTCGCCGAGATCGTGCCGACCGTCGTGGCCGGCAACGAAGCGCTCGTGTCGACCCAGAACGTGCCTTACCGCGCGCTCGAGCTCGAGGGCCGCGACGTCTACCTGAAGGAGGGCTGTTACAACTGCCACTCCCAGATGATCCGCCCGTTCGGCTGGGAGAGCGCGCGCTATGGCGACATCTCGCAGGCCGACGACTCGGTGTTCGATCACCCGTTCCAGTGGGGATCCAAGCGCACCGGCCCCGACCTCGCGCGCGTGGGCGGGAAGTACAACCACCAGTGGCACTACCGGCACATGCAGGACCCGCGCGAGATCTCGCCCGGCTCCAACATGCCGAGCTACGCGCACCTGGCGAAGACTACGGTGGACTTCACGCGCAGCGAGGCGAAGCTGCGGGCGATGCGCAGCATCGGCGTGCCGTACAAGCCCGAACAGGTGCAGGTCGCGGCCCGCGACGCGCAGCAGCAAGCGACGCAGATCGCGCTCGAGCTGACCAAGAGCGGCGAGCGCAACGTGGTCCCGAACAGCGAGCTGGTCGCGCTCATCAGCTATCTGCAGCGACTGGGCAAGCCCGTGCAGACCAAACCGGAAGAAACCCGCCCGCTCCAGGCGAGCCGGCAGAAGGCAGGAGGCCTGTGATGTTGAGCTTCATGGCGATGGACTACTTTCGGCAGAGCCCGATGCTGTTCTTTCCGCTGCTCGCGCTCGCGATCTTCATGTTGGTCTTCTTTGCGGTCACCGTGCGCGCGCTGCGCACCCGGCAGAGCTGCTACGAGCGCATCGCGCGCCTCCCGCTCGACGGCGCAGGCGAAGAGGGGCGGGGACAAAGCCATGAGTAGCTCGCAAAAACACGACCCGATTCAGGGCAAGATTGTCCACGAGTACGACGGCATCGAAGAGGCAGACAACCGCCTGCCGACGTGGTGGCTCGGCACCTTGTACATCGCGATCGTCTTTTCCGTCGGCTATTGGTTCTACTATCAAGAGTTCAAGGTGGGCCCGGGGCCGACCCAGGCATACTACGCGGAGAAGGCGCGCGAAGCCGAGAAGACAGGGGCGGATCCCACGGACGCCGAATTGCTCGCCGGCATACAAGGTCCGCAGCTCGAGCTGGGCAAGAAAGCGTTCGCCGCCAACTGCGTCGCCTGCCACGAGGCGCAGGGCCAGGGTAAGATTGGCCCGAACCTGACGGACTCCGCGTGGCTCCACGGCGGCACGCCGGTCGCGATCTTCAAGACCATCCGCGACGGGGTGCCCGCCAAGGGGATGCCCTCGTGGGGCCCTATCCTGGGGCGCGCGGGCGTCATGCAGGCGACGACGTTCGTGCTCTCGTTGCGCGATAAGAACATCCCCGGCAAGGCGCCGGAGGGCGAGGTCGCAGGGCCGAGCGCGTCTGCGGAGCCGCCCACGCAAGCCGGCGGCAGCGTCGAGGCACCACCCGACATGGCCCTCTCCGGTGCCGCGCCCAAGCGCTGACTATTTACGCGGAGTGGTGTCATGGCCTCCCGGTCCTTGCCGGTTCTCAACAACCTTCCCCAGAGCAGCGCGCTCCGGCCCGATGGCGGCCGCAACTTCGTGGTCCCAGCCGACGTGCAGGGGCGTTTCACGCGCCGCCGCTACCTGGTGTTTCTGGTGCTGCTCGCGATCTACGTCGCCATGCCCTGGATCCAGATCGGCGGCCATCCCGCCGTCTTCTTGGACATTCAGCACCGCGCCTTCTACCTGTTCGGCGCGACCTTCAACGCCCAGGACTTCTGGATGGTGTTCTTCCTGGTCAGCGGACTCGGGTTTCTGTTGATCGCCGTGACGGCGCTCTGGGGGCGCGTCTGGTGCGGTTACGCATGTCCGCAGACGGTCTTCCTGGAGGGCGTGTTTCGCCGCGTAGAACGCTTGATTGAGGGGCCGCGCAACCTGCGCCTGAAGCGTGATCAAGGGCCGCTCACGCTCTCGCGCGTGCTGCGGAAGCTGGCCAAGCACGGCGCCTTCCTCCTGCTCTCGTTCTTGGTCGCGCACGTTTTCCTGAGCTACTTCGTCTCGCTGCCGGCGCTCTTCGACATGATGCGGCGGCGTCCGGCCGAGCATCCGGAGGCGTTCGCCTGGGCGTTCGGCGCGACGGCCGCGATGTACGGGAACTTTGCCTGGTTTCGTGAGCAGCTGTGCATCATCGTCTGTCCTTACGGTCGCCTGCAGTCCGTGCTCACGGACAGCGACACGCTGATGATCGGCTACGACGTCAAGCGCGGCGAGCCACGCGGGAAGGCCAAAGCCGAAGGGCGCGGCGACTGCGTGGACTGCGGCCGCTGCGTGGTGGTCTGTCCGACCGGCATCGACATCCGCAACGGGCTACAGCTCGAGTGCATCGGCTGCGCAGCCTGCGTGGACGCCTGCGACGCGGTGATGACCAAGCTCTCGCGGCCGCGCGGGCTCATCCGCTACGACTCGCAGAACGGCCTGGCGGCGCTCGCGAAGCGCTTCTGGCGGCCGCGTCTGTACGTGTACGCCGCGCTCGGCGCATTGGGATTGCTGGTGGCGAGCCTGACGCTGCGCACGCGCGCGCCGTTCGAGGCCAACCTCTTGCGGCTGACGAGCGCGCCGTACGTGCTGGAAGCCAATGACACGCGCGTGCGCAACGCGTTCGAGCTTCATCTCGTGAACAAGCACGGAGCGCCTGCGACCTTTCACATCTCTGGCGTCCCTGCGGGAGCGATGGAGTACGTGATCGCGCAGCCGTCGCTGCGGCTCGGCCCGCTGGAAGCGCGGCGCGTGCCCGTGTTCGTGCTCGCCCCCAACGACCACCGCGCGCGCCGCGTGCGTCTGCGCGTCGACGACGGCGCAACCCCGCGCGTGATCGAGGGCGCCTTCGTCGCGCCCTGACAGCACGCGCCCGCGAAGAGCTGATGTTCGCTCTGCGTGAAAGGCACTGCCGCTAAGCGGAGACCCAGAAGCGCGCGATCGTGCCGCCGCCCGTGCGGGACACGAGTTCGACGTCGCCCTCGTGCTGGGCGACCAGCTTCTGTACGATCGCCAAGCCCAAGCCTGTACCCGCTGGTTTGGTCGTGACGAAGGGTTGAAAGGGCGACCCATCGAGCAGCTCCGGGGAGAGCCCGGGACCGTCGTCCGCGACGCTGATGGTCACACCGCCCTGGGCGCGCGGTTCGCCGCGTAGGAGCACATGGCCGTGGCCGCGATCGCTCGGCGCGTCGATCCCGTTGCCGACCAGGTTGATGAGCACCTGCTTGATCTTGTCGGGATCCACGCGCGCGGATAGGTCGGGCGTGCTGAGCTCGGTGCGGAGCTCGACGCCGACGCTCTTGGCGAGCGGGAGTTTGAGCGTGACCACGGCGGCGAACAGTTCGGCCAGCAAACAGCTGCGGCGTACGGGCTGGCGAGGCCGCGCCAGGTTCAAGAAATCTTCGAGCAAGGTGGAGAGCCGCTCGAGCTCGGCGCGCACGAGCTGCGCCGGCTGCTCGAGCAAGACCTCCTGGCCCCCCTCGCTCGCGCGCTGGGCGCGCCGCATCAAGAGCTCGAGCTGCAAGGTCGCGGCGTTCAGCGGGTTGCGGATCTCGTGCGCGAGGCTCGTGCCGAGCGTGCCCATGGCCGCCATCGCTTGCGCCTCGGCGTTGCGCCGCTCGAGCTCGAGCCGCTCGGTGATGTCGAGGCCCACCGCGAGCACGCTCGGTGCGGGTGCCCGATCCTCGACATCG
>CAZYWR010000442.1:0-6093 GCA_964651185.1 uncultured Polyangiales bacterium | reverse complement strand
CACCGCGATGTCCAGGCTCCCGTCCGTGCCATTCTTGAAGCCGACGGGCATGCTCAGGCCGGAGGCCATCTCGCGGTGCGTCTGACTCTCGGTCGTGCGCGCGCCGATGGCTGCCCAGCTGATCAGATCGGCCAGGTACTGCGGCGTGATCGGATCGAGCAGCTCCGTCGCGCACGCCATGCCCATCTCGCCTAGCTCGCCCAAGAGCCCGCGCGCGCGCCGCAATCCCTCCGGGATGTCGAAGGTCCCGTCGAGATGCGGATCATTGATCAAGCCTTTCCAGCCGACGGTCGTGCGCGGCTTCTCGAAGTACACCCGCATGACCAGCAATAGATCGCTCTCGAGCCGGGCGCGCAGGGCGGCCAGGCGCGCCGCGTAGTCGAGCGCCGCCGCGGGATCATGCACCGAGCACGGTCCCACGATGACGAGCTTGCGCTCGTCGCGTCCCTGCAGGACCGCCTCGATTTCGCCGCGCGCTCGGTGCACAGTCGCAGCCGCCCGCGGCGAAAGCGGTATCTCACGGCTCAATTCGTCTGGACTCGGGAGCACGGTGGTATCGACAACGCGAAGGTTCTTGGTCGTTTGCATGGTGGAGCTCGCCAAAGCAGAAAGCCCCCGGGCGCGCGCGGCGACCAGGGGCTTTGTGGCTGTGTTCGGTGGTTTTACTTAGACCGAACCCCTGTCGCCGCGTTCCGCGGGCCAGAAGTAGGACCAAAAGTAAAATCGAACCGAACGCATGGAATCACTACCGTAGCGCGAGCCCACCCCCATGCGCAAGCGCGCCGCCCGCGTCGGCGAGCGACCTCAGTGAAGGATGCCGTTCTTCAGCGCGGCCAACAGACCGGTCGGGTTGGAGACGAACATCGAGTGCACGGCGTCGTCGGCCACGACGGGCCGGTACAGCGTCGTGCCCGTCGCGTTCATCCCGGTGAGATACGTATACAGGAGGGGCTGGTCCACGGCGGGCGTGAGCACGTCCTGGCTGCCGGAGATCACCGTCAACACCGTGCCGTGGGACAGCGCAAACGCGTTCTGCCGCACGAACGGCCGCCAGAGCGGCGCGCTGGTGCCGACGAGCTCGAGGGTGGTCGTGATCGGCTCCGGGCCCACCCAGTTGTTCGCGACGACCGTCGCCGCGCTCGGCGCGTTGGGCACGATCGTGCCCGCCAGGGTCGTGAACCCGCCCGCCTGAGGCTCCAGCGCAGCAGGGAGATTGAGGATCGTGCCGAGCACCGGATCGGTGGTCACGAACGGCGTGTAGTCGGGCGCGACGAGCTGCGTCCACTGCGTGCCGCGCGCCGGAACCGCGTCGATGAGGATCGCGCCGACCACGCCATGCTTGGCCAGGCTCGAGTTCTGGGCGAGCAGCGTCTCCTGCGCCGCCTGAATCTCCAAGCCTCCCATGCTGTGGCCCATGACGATCTGCGCACCCTTGCCGAGCGTCTTGAGAGCGTCGATCGACTCGATCAAAACGCTCACGTCGTCCTCGATCAACAAGTCGCCGAACTTCAGCGGACTCGGCAGCGTAGGAACGCCGCTTCCGCCGTGCGCCGGCATGTCGATGGCGATGATGCGCTTCACGGCCAGCCCGAGGATGTGATCTGCGAAGATGGCGCTCGCCAGCGGCTGAAACATCGAGCCGCGCTCGGTGAAGCCGTGGACGGCTAGAATCGTGATGAGGCCGTGATTCGCCGGATTATTGTAGACGTCCGCGTGAATGGTCACGCTGCCGGTCCCGCGTAGGCCCACGCTGAAAGAAAGGTCCTCGTGCGCTGGAACGGCCAACGCCGTCGACGAGACGAGCAAGGACAGCACCGCAAACAGCGGTGCGAGTTGCGTGATTCGGACGCGTGTAGTCATCGATGAACCTCCCACACTGGGTCGTCGCGACCCAGCGCGGCGAGACTGCACGCACACTCTGTCGCGATCAATCCAAATCTCGGTAACAAACCTCGCAAGAGCGCGCGCGGCGTTGGACCGCGCAGGAGCGATGCTGGCAACGTGAGCACGCGTCGCGCAGGCAGTGCTACTCACGGGAAGGTCATCGTGCTCACTTCGCCGCCGCAACGGCCTCTGTGCGGGCCAGCGCTCGAAGGGCCGACTCTCGAGGAGCACCTCCAGCGCTGGTCTGACGCCATCCCAGGCGAGGAGGTAGGCCCATCCCACGCGATCGGAGTCTTGTTGTATCGCGCCGTCCGTGGACGGCTCCCGTTCGAGACCGATAGTCACTACGGGCTGATGCCGGCGCACGTAGAGCGGACCCGCCGCCACCGTCCCAGCACACGCCGAAGCTTACACCTCTGCTCGAGCGGCTCATCCTCGCCTGCCTGAGCAAAGATCGTCAGAAGGGTCGCGAACATCGCTTCGGCTTCGACGACCGTCAGGTTGATTCGCGGGCAGGACGTCAAGCCGGCTGCGCTGTGCGGCGCGAGCATCGCCGGCGCCCTGGCCGGACTGACGACGAGCATCCTGCTCACACGCCGTTGGGACGCTCCGAACGCGCCTCCGCTGTCGATGAGCTTCGTCCCGGCAAGCGGCGGGGCTGTCGCCGAACTCCGGCTCGCGCTTTAGCAAGCTGCTCACACGCCGTTGGGACGCTCCGAACGCGCCTCCGCTGTCGATGAGCTTTCGTCCCGGCGCACGGCGGGGCCGTCGCCGAACTCCGGCTCGCGCGCAAGCTCCGGCAATACCCTGTGCATGGGACACGTGCTTCGCTGGTTGCACGACGCGAACCGCACGGTCACTGTGAGAGCGGACATCCCTGCGGGAAGGAGCCGAACATGCAGTTGCGCGCGCTGTTGCTGTCACCGGTGCTCTTACTCGCTTGCCGTCCGGCTGCCGCTCCGGCTCCGGCTCCGCTCTCGCCGGCGGCGCTGTCAGCGGCCAATGCGCGCTGGCCCGACGCCAGCGCCGAATCATTCGAGAACGGTCGTCAGCTCTTTCTGACTCACTGCAACCGCTGCCATGGCTATCCGGACGTCAGCAAAGTCGACGAAGACGACTGGCCGTCGATCGTCCAACGCATGGGGCGCAAGGCCCACCTGGACGACGCGCAAAAAGAGCTCGTCCTCCGCTTTATCCTCGCAGAAAAGGCGGCGCCGACGGCCGGCGGTCCACCCTGACGGAATGCACCGCGCCCTCAACACCGTCCAGCTCGCGAAGCGACTCACTGACTGCGGCTTGGACGTGGACTAGGAGAGACAAATGATTCGTCACGTCGTCGTTTGGAAGCTCGCAGCCGAAGAAGAAGCAACCCGCAAAGCGGACATCGCCGCGATCTGTGAAGCACTTGCTGCCCTGCCGGCCCTCATTCCCTGCATCAAGGCCCTGACGGTCGGGCACAACGCCATCCCTGACCATCCGAGCAACTGGGACATCGGCCTCGTCGTCGACTACGAGACCCGTGCAGATCTCGACGCATATCGCATCCATCCGGAACACCAGCGCGTGGTCCGCTTGGTCAATCCGCGCGTGTCGCAGCGAGCATCCATCGACTTCGAATTCTGAGCCCGGAAGTATCGCGATGAAACTCTAGTTGCTCCAGGCTCACCGAGCTTCCACAACGTACGTGTGATCGCGGGCGCCCGTGCCGTGGGGCACCTTCATCTCCCTTTCAGAGGCCAGCACACAGCTCGAACCATGCGCCTCGCCGTGTTAGCGTGCCGGGACACACACGCAGATGCGAGGAGGCGACGATGCGAACAACCACGGCAGTCCTCATCACCGCGACGTTGTGTTCGTCGGTGTCTGGCTGCACCGTTCGCGCGCGGCGGCCCGCAGGACCTTACCAACTGGCAGAAGAGTTCGCAGACGCCTTCAGCGATCAGGTCGTCGCGTGCACGCGCAAGCACCCGCCAGAAGGTTCGGGCTACGTGACCGTCGCGGCCGAGTGCGCGACGGCGGAAAATGCGCCAACCATCCACGACATGGGAAGCCTCGCAACGAGCGATGCGGCCGTCGCCTGCATCCGAGAACGAGCGACCGAGAAGCTCCGCTGTCCCCCGAAAGCGCCCGCGCCCTTCGTTCGCATTCGCGCACCGGTGCCCCTCGACACCTCCAAAGTCACGTATGCCTTCATGCACGAGCTTCCGAGCGCGACGCCCGAGCCGACCTCCCCCCAACCATAAACCGTGGGCCCGCTCGCCGTTCGCCGCAAAGCGTGCGCTGCGCGTAATGGGGCTCGGCCAAGAGGAGCCCGCGAAGGGAAGCGCATCGGTCAAGTCACATAACTCGAGCAGCAGTGCCAGCCTTTGGCCCCCATGTGCATCGGTTAGACCGTTAGACTCGTCACGGAGCGAGCGGCGAGCAACTGCGCGAGCGGCGAGCAACTGCGCGAGCGCCTCAAACGAAAACGGCCGCTCCCGAATCCGGAAGCGGCCGCTCTCACATCGCGCGCTCGATCACTCTTCTTCGCTCACCGCCGCAAAGTGATCTTCGTGCGGCGCCTGCGCGGGTGGCACCCCGCGATACTCGCGCTCGTCGAACGCCACGTCGAACCGCTTATACGCCGCGAGCCCGGTGCCCGCCGGGATCAAGCGGCCCATGATGACGTTCTCCTTGAGTCCGCGCAGCTCGTCGACTTTGCCGCTGATGCTCGCCTCGGTCAGCACCTTCGTCGTCTCCTGGAACGACGACGCGCTGATGAACGAATCGCCCGACAACGCAGCCTTCGTGATGCCCAAGAGCAACGGCTCGGCCACCGCCGGCTGACCGCCGCGCGCGATCACCTTCTCGTTTTCGCGCACGAACTGGGCCTTCTCCACGGTCTCGTCCATCAAGAAGTTCGTGTCACCGACCTCCTTGATGCGCACGCGCCGCAGCATCTGCCGCACGATCGCCTCGATGTGCTTGTCGTGAATGCCGACGCCCTGCAGGCGGTACACCTGCTGGATCTCGTTCACGAGCCAAGCCGCCAGCTCCTTCTCGCCCTTCACGCGCAAGATGTCGTGCGGGTTCGCCGGACCGTCCATCAAGGCTTCGCCGGTCTTCACGCGGTCGCCCTCCTTGACAGTCAGGTGGCGCCCCTTGGCGATCAGGTACTCGCGCTGCTCCCCGACATCGGGCGTGATGACGAGCTTGCGCTTGCCCTTGGTGTCTTTGCCGAAGTTCACGACGCCGTCGATGTCCGCGACGATCGCGTGGTCCTTCGGCTTACGCGCCTCGAATAGCTCCGCGACGCGCGGCAGACCGCCGGTGATGTCCTTGGTCTTCGTGGTCTCGCGCGGGATCTTGGCGATGACCTCGCCCGCCTCCACCGTCTGACCTTCGGACGGGATGATGTTCGCGCCGACCGGCAAGAAGTAGCGCGCCACGTGATCGCCGATCCCGGTGCGCTTGGTCTCACCCGTCTGCTCGTCCTTCACCGAGATGCGCGGACGCGCGCTCGCGTCGCGCGACTCGATGATCACGCGCCGCGAGAGGCCCGTGACCTCGTCGAGCTTCTCTTCCATGGTCACGCCGTCGACGATGTCGCCGTACTTCACGATGCCGTCGACTTCGGTGAGGATCGGGATCGCGTACGGATCCCACTCGGCGAGCATCGTGCCCTTCTGCACGCGCGCGCCGTTTTCGACCTTCAGCTGCGCGCCGTAGGTCAGGTTGTAGCTCTCGCGCTCGCGGCCCGACTCGTCGACGATCTTGATCAGACCGTGGCGGTTCATGACCACGACCGTCCCGTCGCGCTTCTTCGTGAGCTTGGTGTTCTCCACCTTCACGATGCCTTCGGAGCGGTTCTCGATGCTCGACTGCTCGATCTTGCCGCGCGCCGCCGCGCCACCGATGTGGAAGGTGCGCATGGTGAGCTGCGTGCCCGGCTCGCCGATCGACTGCGCCGCGATCACGCCGACAGCCTCGCCGATGTTCACCATGTAGCCGCGCGCGAGGTCGCGCCCGTAGCACATGGCGCACACGCCGCGCCGCGCCTCGCACGTGAGCACCGAACGGATGATGACGCCCTGAATGCCGGCGTCCTCGACCGCCGAGACCGCGCTCTCGTCGATCGGAACTTTGGACTTGAGGATAACCTCGCCCCTGACCGGGTCGACCACCACTACGAGCACCACGCGCCCCAGGATGCGCACGCCGAGCGGCAGC
>CAZYWR010000441.1:0-4241 GCA_964651185.1 uncultured Polyangiales bacterium | reverse complement strand
GGGAGGCCTTCCGTACGATGCAAAGCGATGAGCGGGCCGCGCTGCTCGCATTCTTGGAGTCCTTGTGAAGCGCTCTGTGATCCTGTCTCGTCTCGCTCGTTTTCTTGGCCGCCCTCGCGGCGCGCTGATGCCGGCCGTCTGTTTGGTCGTCGCGGGCTCGGCGCTCGCGCTCGCGGGCAGCTGCAACGACACGCCTCAAGCGCCCGAGTACGACCGCAAGGCGCTGTTCGCAGAGCTGGCCAGTCAGGTGATCCTCACAGGCTACGGCGCGGTCGCGCAGGACGGCGCAGCGCTGCAACAGGCGACCCAAGCGCTCTGCGCCGGCCCGACCGGCGACACGCTCACCGCGGCACGTACCGCGTGGCGCACGGTCTTCCTCGACTGGGAGCGGACGGCCGCCTACCGCTTCGGTCCGGCGACCGACGGCAACCTCGGCCCCGAGATGGCCTTTTCGCCGACCAATCCCAGCGCCATCGAAGCGGAGGTGTCGGGAACGGACGCGATCGACGCGAACGCCATCGACGCGCTCGGGGCCGGTGCCAAGGGGTTCTATGCCCTCGAGTACCTGCTGTTCGCGGGCGCCGACGCGACACTCTCGGCGCTCGGCAACGCGCGCCGCTGCGCGTACACGGCGGCGCTCGCCGATCACGTCGCACGCACGAGTCAGCGTCTGCTCAACGCCTGGCAGACCGGGGGCGGTAATTACGCCAACACTTTGACCACGGCCGGCATGGCGGGCAACGCGGTGTACCCGGCGGAGCTGTCGGCCGTCAGCGCGCTCATCACCGGGCTGTTGACGGAAATCGAGACGGTCAAAGACGCCAAGCTCGGCGTTCCTTTGGGCCTGAGCGCCAAGAGCCACGGCGTCGATCCGCAGACTGTGGAGTGTCCTTACGCTCATGTGTCACTGGAGGCGATGCAGGCCAACCTGGCGAGCGCCCGCGCGGTGTGGACGGGCACGACGCATACCTTCGACGCTTATTTGCGCACGCGGAACCCCATGCTCGCCGATCAGGTGCTCGCTGATCTCGCGGCAGCGGACGGCGCCCTCGCCGCGGTGCCCTCGCCGTTTTACGACTACGTCGCGGGGAGCGACCACAGCGCAGGCGAGGCGGCGCACAACCAGCTCACCGAGCTCGTGCGCATCTTCTCGACGGATGTCAGCGCGGCGCTGGCGGTGAACTTGATGTTCAACGCCAACGACGGAGACTGACCGTGCCGCGTTTTCGCGCGGGCAAGTTCGCCCGGGCCTTCCTCGCGCTGCCGCTATTTCTCGCGGTGCGCGCGGCCACACAAGAGGGACCCGCACACGATGCGGGCGTCGAGACCGACGCAGCGCAAGATGTCGTGGGCGATGCTGCGCGTGAAGGCGCCGCATATGAGGACGCAGGGCTCCAGGATGCCGCGGTCGAAGCGGACGCCGACGCAGGAGCCGCGCCCCCGGGCGCAGGCCCCGCTGACGTCGCGGGACCGGATGCCTCGGAAGAGGCCTGGCAGACGCCCGCTGGCGCTGCAGGCGAGGAAGACGAATACGCGTCAGGGTCGCACCTGCAGACGAACGACGTCGTCGTCACTGGCCAGCGCCTGATCGATCCGGCCGAGGCGCCGGTCGAGGCGTTTTCTGTCTCCGAGCAGGAGCTCGAGCGCCAGCAGCCGGTGAGCGCGAACGACGTCTTGCAGCGGGTGCCCGGCGTGAGCGTGCGCGCCGAAGAGGGCATGGGCTTGCGCCCGAACATCGGCTTTCGCGGCCTTTCGGCCGACCGTAGCCGCAACGTGCTGGTGCTCGAAGACGGCGTGCCCGTGCAGATGATGCCGTACGACTACCCCGAGCTGTACGTAGCGCCGCGCATCGAGCGCATGCGCAGCGTGGAGGTCGTGCGCGGCGCCGCGTCGCTGATTTACGGTCCGCGCACCTTGGGCGGCGTCGTCAACTTCGTGACCCTGGCGCCGCCACCCAAGCTGCATCTCAGCGGTGAGTTTCGCGCCGGCACCGGCGGCTACTACTTCGGCTTCGCGTCGGCGGGCGACACCATTGGAGACGTCGGCTTTCTCGTCACCGCGATGCACCAGAATTTCGACGGCCCCCGCCACCTGGGGCTCTCCCAGACCGATCTCATGGGCCGCCTGTCGATCGATCTGCACCACGCAGGGGAGCTGCGGATCAAGCTCCAGTTCTATGACGAAGACAGCGCGTCGACGAACCTCGGGCTCACCACGCTGCAGTTCCAAAACGGCTTGAACGAGAACTTCGCCTACCACGATCGCTTCCCGATCCGGCGTTACGCCGCGCAGGCGACGCATCAGATCGAGTTCTCGCGCAAGGTGACGTTAGCCACGACCGGCTACTTCAATTTCACGACCCGCGATTGGTGGCGGCAGAACTACCTGCGCCAGAGCGCGAGCGGTGTGGCGTACGAACGCATCGTCGGACCTGACGGCCAGACTTACGGACCGAACAGCGGGATGGGCACCAACGACGGATCGTCCGTGTACTTTCTGCAGTCTGACGTGGGTCGCTTGCGTCGCTACACGGTGGCGGGCGTCGAGCCGCGCCTGACGGCGCGCTACGGCGGGGACAAGCTCCAGGGAGAGCTCATCAGCGGCGTCCGGCTTCACTACGAGCGCGGCGACGATCGCGACGTGGCAGGCGACTCGCCCACCGCTCGCTCGGGAGACTTGCAGAACAAAGATCTGCGCGAAGTGGCTGCGTTCTCCTTTTATGCGCGTCCGACCTTCGAGTTCTTCGAGCGGCGCCTGGAAATCGCGCCCGCCCTGCGCGTGGAGAGCATGTTCACGTTCGTGCATACCTACCGCGCGATCACCACGGCCGGAGGTGTGGTCGACGGCGCGTATCAGCAGCCCGTCGTCACCGCGTACGACCCCGCGCAGGACGTCGAACATACTTTGGTCGCGGTGATCCCCGGCATCAGCGCGGTCGGGCACGTGAGCGATCTGCTCGCGCTCTTCGCAGGCATGCATCGCGGCTTCGTGCCGCCTGGGATCCGCGACGCCATCGTCGGAGACGACCGCACGCTGCAGCTGCAGCCCGAGTGGGCCTGGAACTACGCGGCCGGCGCGCGCGCCGAGCCTCGGCGCTGGCTACGCTACGAGGCCACTGCGTTCTACATCGATTACATCAAGCAGGTGCTCGCCCCGAACGTGGCCAACACGCCGCCGTCCGGCATCGTGCCGTCCGGGCGCTCGAAGTCGTACGGCTTCGAGGCCAGCACCCGGCTCGATCTGGCGACGGCGGCATCGCTCGGCTTCGAGCTGCCGCTGACCGTCGCCTATACCTACGCGCAAGCTCACTTCGGCTCGGGCTGGGCGCCCGGCATCGACGGCAAAGTGGTGCCGTACGTGCCCACCCATACGCTTTCGGGGCGCATCGACTTCGCGCATCCCTTCGGCGTCGAGGCGCAGCTCTCCGTCAACTACATGAGCGCGCGCTACACCGATCCTTACAATCTCATCGAGCCGACCCTCGACGGCACCGCAGGGCTCATCGGCGCCAACACCGTCGTCAACGCGCGCGTGGCCTACCATTACAAGCCCTGGTACAGCACGGTCTTCGTCGAGGCGCGCAATCTGTTTGATGCGCGCTACATCGCGAGCCGGGCGCCGGACGGCATCCAGCCGGGCATGACGCGGCAGGTGTTCGCGGGCGTGCGTGTCGAGTACTGACCATGCGCGCGAGCGAGCGCCTTCGGCAACGCTGGGGAGCGCAGGTCGACGGCGCCTCGCTCGCCGCGCTGCGCATCGTGTTCGGCGGCCTGATGTTCGGCGCGGTCGTCCGCTTTGCGGCGCGCGGCTGGATCGACGAGCTCTACGTCGCGCCGAGCTTCCACTTTTCTTACTATGGCTTCGAGTGGGTGCGACCGTGGCCGGCCGCGCTCCTTTACGTGCACTTCGCGCTGCTCGGCGTCGCGGCGCTCTCGGTGATGCTCGGTCTGTTTTATCGCGCGGCGATCGTCCTGTTCACGTTGCTGTTCGCCTATGTCGAGCTGCTCGACGTCACCACCTATCTCAATCACTACTACGCCATCACGCTGGTCGCGCTGCTCCTCTGCTGCGTGCCGGCTGCCAACGTGTGTTCGCTGGACGCGCTGCGGGCGCGGCGTCGCGGCGCGCCCTATGCGCCCTTCGTCCCCCGCGCGGCCGTCGACATCCTGCGCTTACAACTCGGCATCATCTACTTCTTTGCCGGCCTCGCGAAGCTCCAACCCGACTGGCTCTGGCGCGCG
>CAZYWR010000440.1:0-2648 GCA_964651185.1 uncultured Polyangiales bacterium | reverse complement strand
TCGGACGTCTCATCCCGCTGCGCACGATGATTCGGGTTCAGTCCACCACCGCTGGTCTCTCGAAGCACCTGCCCTTTGCGGCGCAGTTTCTGGGTCCACGGGTGCGCCGCATCGCTGCGGTAGACGGCACTCCGCTCACCTCCATCCCCTGGCTCCCGACCGATGCCATCGCGTCGAGCTCCGGCGATGGTTGGGAGGTTCCGGCGCAGGACGCGGGCGAGATCGCCTACCTGCAGTACACCTCGGGCAGCACCTCGGATCCGAAGGGCGTGATGATCACGCACGCGGAGGCGCTCGCGAACTTGTGCATGGCGAACGCGCTGTTGCGCGTGGACGGCGCGTCCACGGCCGTGGGATGGGTGCCGCTCTACCATGACCTCGGACTCGTCTGCTACGTCCTCGGCGCGGTGCTGCTCGGCTTCGAGTGCGTGCTCCTGTCTCCCCTCGACTTCCTGAAGCGCCCGGCGTTTTGGCTCGAGGCGATGGCCCGCTTCCGCGGCGTCAACAGCGCGGCGCCAAACTTCGCGTACGACCTCTGTGTCCGGAAGACCACCCCCGAGCAACGCGCGGCGCTCGATCTGTCATCTTGGCGCATCGCGGGGAGCGGCGCCGAAGCCGTGCGCCCCGACACCCTGCGTCGTTTTGCCGACGCCTTCGCGGTCAGCGGGTTTCGCGCGAGCGCCTTCTATCCGACCTTCGGCTTGGCCGAGACTGTTCTCTTCGCCACGGCCGGAAAAGACGCCGGGCAAGCTCCGCGCGTGCTGACGTTGGACGCACGCGCGCTTCGATGCGGCAAGGTCGAGGCCGCCGCCCCAGGCGACGCGACCGCTCCGTGCGTCGAGCTGGTGAGCTGCGGGACCACGGGACCGGGGCACCGCGCGCTCGCCGTCGACCCTGCGCGCCACGCGCCGTGCGCGCCGGGCCAGGTCGGGGAGATTTGGCTCTCCGGGCCGAGCATTCCGCGAGGCTACTGGGAGCGGCCCGAGGCCTCGGCGGAGACCTTAGACGCTCGTCTCGCGGGCGACGCGGGACGATGGCTGCGCACCGGCGACCTCGGATTCGTGCAGGACGGTGAGCTCTACGTGACCGGACGCATCAAAGACTTGATCATCGTCCGGGGCCGCAACCATTACCCTCAAGACATCGAGCTCACCGCGCAGCGAGTCAGCCCGGCGCTCCGGCCGGGCTGCGGCGCGGCGTTCGCGGTCGATGAGAACGGGGAGGAACGCCTCGTGCTCGTGCAGGAGGTCGACGAGGGCCGTAAGGTGGACCTAAGTGAGCTGGCAGCTGCGATGCGCGCCGCCGTGCTCGCGGAGCACGACGTCTCGCTGAGCCGCGTTATCTTCGTGGCACCCCGTACCCTGCCCAAGACTTCGAGCGGCAAGCTCCAGCGCGCTGCGAGCCGCGCCGAGTGGCAAGCCGGTCAGTTCCGGACCTTGAGTGAGCTCTGAGCTCCAGAGGGACGCGACGGCCGCGCGCGATGTCGACGGCCCACCTACCGCTAGAGGGACCTGAGCCATGAATACCACGCTACAGATGGCCGCGGCGTCGATCGAGCTCGCCCATCCCGCGCTGCTGCCAGCAGGCGTGGCGCTGTTCCCGCGGCGCGCGGACTCGCACGAGCCGCTGGTCGCGCTGGTCGAGACGCGCGACGCCTTCCCTTCGGCCTCGCTCGCGGAGCAGGTCGCCTGCGCGGTGAGGTCCGCGCTCGCGGCGCGCCACCAGCTCGCCTGTGAGCTCGTCGTGGTCGGCAGCGCAGGCCTGATCCCGACGACGCCGGAAGGGGAGCCGAGTGTAGACGTTTGCCGGCACGCGCTGCTCTCGGGGGAGCTCTCGGGACGCGGCCACTTCGTCGCGGCCGCGGACTTCGACGCCGCGCAGGCGTACGACCCGCGCACCCGCGCTCTGGCCCCGTCGTTCGAGCGGATGATCGTGAGCGTAGCCAGGTTCTTGACCGCGTCGGCGAAGGGCGCCGAAAAGCACCCGGGCGGCGTCGCGGCGCGCGGCTGGCTCGAGGTGCTCAGCGCCCCGACGCTCCCTGCGCACGCGTTCTTCTCTGCGGGTCGGCGCCTGCCCGTGCTGCTCCGCCACGACAACCGCACCGTGGTCGACGACGCCGCGCCCGACGCGCGCGTCGCGGCGCTGCGCATCCTCGATCCCGGGCGGCCGAGCCGGCTCGACCGCGGTCTGCTCGATCTCGTGCTGTTGACGGGGCGCTCCTTCTTTCATCGCAGCGCCGAGGACTTTCTTCGCTTCTCGATCGCCGCCCCCGCGGCGCGCACCGCGATCTTGCGGGCCGAGCCCCACCGCACCGAAGCCGTCTGGGAGAGCGTGCGGACGGGCGACTCGTACACGCAGTTTCACTACCATTCGCAGAGCGCGGGACGCTTCACGGCGCAGGACGGCGGCGCGTGGTTCGCCCGCTATCGACTGCGCGCGCCGGAGCACGGCGAAGACTCCGGCCACGTCGACGCGGAGGGCGCCCTGTTCCCCTCCGAGGTCCCCGTGCGCCGGCCCGGCGACGCGCGTGCGCCGAGCTGCCTGCGAGACGAGTTTCGCGCGCGCGTGCGTTCGGGCGGTGTCCCCTACACGCTCGAGGTGCAGCTGATCCAGGCCCGCGCGGAGCCCGCCGAAAACGATCGCCTGCT
>CAZYWR010000439.1:0-5613 GCA_964651185.1 uncultured Polyangiales bacterium | reverse complement strand
TGGCAGGAGAGTCGGACCGGTCACGATGGGCTGAACAGCCGACGAGGAAGAAGACGAGCGGCGGGAGGAGCCGAGGAAATGCAGACATCAGCGCGCGGCGCGGCGAACTCATGGTCACCACGTCGCAGCGCCCGCACCGTTTTCTTTACGAACCGGAGCGGCGTGACGAAACGATCTCCCCGCTCCGCTGCGCGCGCGCCGCCCCTCCGCCGCAGCTTCAAGAGCCGTACTGCGATTGCAACCCATCCCACGTCAGCAGACATCTTGCGACAGTGCCACCATCCGCGACCGCATGGCCGTCTATCTCATCGGCTCGCTGGCCACAGCGTAAGCCAGAGCGCAAGGTGCCCTGAGCACCGCGCAGGCGGCTCGTGATGAGAGACCGTTCGGTCAGAGTTCGAGGCGCCGCCTTCGCGTCGTCAGAAGAATCGAGAGTGCGCTCGCTCGCCGGGCAAACCGGTCCGTCTGGTTGTGGGGACGCCCGGGTCGGCGTACTCACGTTGGGCAGTGGCTCCGTTCTCGGCTCGCTCGCGCTTCCCTACCCATCCGAACCGGCTCAACGCGGCGCTCGCGCGGGCGCGCGCTGCCGGTCAATCCATATGTGATCTGACCGAGAGCAACCCCACTCATACGGGCCTCGCGCCATCGGCGAGTGAGCTCCTGCCGCTGCTGCAAACGCCCCAGGTAGCGCGTTACCAACCGGAGCCATTCGGACTCGCGAGCGCCCGCCGCGCGATCGCCGTCGACCTCGCGGGCCGTGGCTTCGCGGTGCCCGACGTGAACATCATGTTGAGCGCGAGCACCAGCGAGGCTTACGGTTTCTTGTTCAAGCTGCTGTGCGATCCCGGCGATAGCGTGCTCGTGCCGGCGCCGAGCTACCCGCTGTTCGACGTACTCGCGCAGCTCGAACAGGTGCGGCTCGTGCCCTATCGCCTCGCGTACGACGGCGAGTGGCACCTCGATTCTGCGGCGCTTCGGAGCGCCCTCGAGCCGCGCACGCGCGCCGTCATCACCGTGCACCCCAACAATCCGACCGGCTCCTTCCTCAAGCGAGGCGAGCTGAACGAGCTCGCCGCGCTAGGCTTACCGATCGTCAGCGACGAAGTGTTCGCTGACTACGCGTTGCGTGAGGACACGGAGCGCGCGGCGAGCGCGCTCGAGATCGGCGAGCGCGCGCTCGTCTTCTGCCTCGGAGGATTGAGCAAAGCCTGTGCGCTGCCGCAGCTGAAGCTGGCGTGGACGGTCATGGCCGGCCCTGCCGCACAGGTCGCCGCAGCGCGCGACCGGCTCGAGCACATCGCCGACGCCTACCTCTCACCCGGCACGCAGGTGCAGCTGGCGCTGCCGGCGCTGTGGGCAGCGCGCGCGTCCACGCGCCCGCGCGTGTTGGAGCGCGGGCGCGCCAACCGGGCGGAGCTGCGCCGAGCCGTGCACGCGAGCGCCGCCGACGTGCTCCGGGTCGAAGGCGGCTGGTACGCGATCGTGCGCGTTCCCGCGGTGCTGAGCGACGAAGAGTGGGCGCTCACGCTGCTCGAGCGAGACGGCGTGCTCGTCCAGCCCGGCTACTATTACGAGCTCACACACGGAGCGCACCTGGTGCTCAGCTTGATCTGCGGCGAGACGGCATTCGCGAACGGCGCAGCGCGGCTCGCCGCACGCGTGCGGGCGCTCGCCACGTAGGCTGGTTGGCTACTCGCCGATCACGTGCACGAGCACTGTGCGCGTGTGCGGGTGGTTGCGGTGCTCGTAGAGGTAGATGCCCTGCCAGGTGCCGAGCGCGAGCTCGCCGCCGAGCACGGGGATGCCGAGCGAGGTCTGGGTCAGCGCCGCGCGTACGTGCCCGGGCATGTCGTCCGGCCCCTCGTCGCGGTGGCGAAACAGCGGATCGCCCTCGGGCACGAGGCGCGCAAAGAAACGCTCGAGATCGCGCTGCACCTCCGGATCGGCGTTCTCTTGGATGAGCAGGCTCGCCGAAGTATGGGCGATGAACACCGTCGCGAGCCCGCGCTCGATCGCGCTCGCCGCGAGCGCGTCGCGCACGGAGCGGCTGATCTCGTAGAGCCCTTTGCCGCGGGTCTCGACCTGGAAGGAGCGGTGAAGCTGGCGCATGCCTCGGCTCTCTCAGTGCGACAGCGCGGCCAGGATCTCGTCGACGGTCTTGCGCCCGATCGTGCGGTCGAGCGCGCTCCAAACCGGATCCGCGGCGCGGCTATAAAGTGTCTTGCGATAGAGCGCATCGCGCGCGGCGAGCTCAGGCGCCGAGTCCAGCTCGGGCGCGCTGCTTCGCAGCAGCGCCGCCCAGTGCGAGAGATAGCGTTCGACGTAGTCCTCCGCGGCGTCGAGGTCCGACGGATCCAACGTGTAGCGCGCGTGCCAGGGCGACAGCATGGCGCGCTGGCGCAGCGGCGCGCTCGAGGGCGTGAACCGCGAATCTTGCTCGAGCTCGCGCCGCACGTCGCTGAGCGGCACGTAACAGCGCTCGAGGTAGGCGAGCGACACCGACAAATCGCGCTTGGGCAAGAGATCCACGTACAAGTGCACGCGTGCGCCCAGCCGCACCGAGTCGAGCCCGAAGTGCGGCACGGGGCTCTCGGGTCGCGTGAACACCACGACGCTGTGCGAGTCGAGCGACGGCGCGCTGAGCGCGAAGCGCGAAGACACGACCTTTTCGACGCGGCCCCGGCCGCGATAGACCCGCAGCTCGCCGATCGTCTCGCGGTCGCGCTCGAGGTCGCGCCAGACGGGACTGTCTGGCGCGATGTCTACGCACGCCACCAGTTCGATCAGCCGGGCGACCACGCGGGTGCAAACCGTCTCGGGGTCCAGCTTACGCGCGGGGCATCTGGTCACGCACCGTCCTTGCACGCCGCTTAGCATACTGGTCGCATCGCGCGCGCGCAGCCGCGGGACGGATTCTGATTGCGCTCACCCGCGATGACGCGGCGCCTCGCGACGATCCCGATGGTTGGATTACAAACAAGTTTGCTAGAATCGCTTGCGAGTGGAACTCAAACCGCTAGCGCAGCTGCTCGAGGACACGCTCTACGAAGCCGGCGACGACGGGCTCGAGGTTTGCCTCGCCGAATCGTCGCCCGAGTTCGGCACGGACGCGGAGCTGGTTCGCTCCGAATACGCACTGCGTTATGCGCGCGCGGTGCAATCGATCACCGAGCACCGGGGGCCGCCCTCGTTTCACGGTGACCGCGGTGAGGCAGGTTTCCCCGATTGGCTCAGGCTCGAGCGGGCGAGCTGCTGGCGCGACGCGGCCGGCGTGATCTACGTGGGTCTGCGCAGCGGCCCGGAGGGCATGCGCCTCTTGGCCGGCGGGCGCCCTCATCCGGTACGCCGCGAAGCCATCACGCTCCTGCCTTCCGCATGAGCCGCGCGCGCTCAGCGCACGACCTTCAGCCGGCGCGGACCGCTCGCGCTCGGGGCTTTATCGCCGCCCTGTCGCTCGAAATGGCGGCGCGCGATGAGCTCGGTGAGGGTCTCCGCGATCTCCGCGAACGCGCGCGCTGACGCGCTCGCCGGCTGCGCTTGCACCACGGGCGTGCCCTTGTCGCCCCACTCGCGCACCGTCGGCTCGAGCGGGACTTGCCCGAGCAGCGGCGCCTTGGCGAACTCGGCGATGCGCTGGCCGCCGCCCTCGCCGAACAGATGCTGCTTCACGCCGGCGGAGTCGACGAAGTAGCTCATGTTCTCGACCACGCCGAGGATCGGAATATTGAGCTTCTCGCACATGGAAACGCTCTTGTAGACGTCCTGCAGCGCCACTTCTTGGGGCGTGGTCACGATCACGGCGCCGGTCACTTTCATCTTCTGCGCCAAGCTCAGCGCCACGTCGCCCGTACCCGGCGGCAGATCCAGCACCAAATAGTCGAGCTCGCCCCAGCGCACGTCCTGCAGGAATTGCTGGAGCGCGCCGTGCAGCATCGGTCCGCGCCAGACGATCGCCGCCTTCGTGTCCTCCATGAGGAAGCCGATGCTCATCAGCTTCACGCCGAAGCGCTCGAGGGGCTCGATGGTCTTGCCGTCTTCGCTGCTCGGAAAGCCTTGAATGCCGAGCATGGTCGGGATCGACGGGCCGTAGATATCGGCGTCGAGCAGGCCGACGCGCGCACCCGCGCGCTTCAGCGCCAAGGTCAGGTTCACGGCCGTGGTGCTCTTGCCGACCCCACCTTTGCCGCTCATGACGAGGACGACGTTGCGCACGCCGGGGATGGGATCGTCCTGGCGCACGTCGCGGGTCGGAATCTGTAAATCCCAATCGAGCACGAGCTCGGGCGCGCCGAGCGGCGCGAGCGCGTCCTGCAGCCGGGCGCGGATTGTCGCCTGCAGCTCGTCGCTCGGGGCCGAAAGGCGCACGATGACGCGTACGGCCTCGCCCTCCACGGACACCTCGCGCAAGGTGCCGAGCTCGAGCATGGGCTTGTGAAACGCGGGGTCCTCGACTTGGGTGAGCGCAGCGAGAACCGCCTCGCGGGTCAGCGCGGGCATGACGGAGACTCCTTCATCCCCGCACAGCGAGGGCGCCGGGGGCAAAGGATGGGATAGGGCCCGACGAAGGGGTGGTCAAGCTTCGCTTCCGCAGAGCTCTGCTCGCGCGCGCCGGCGCGCGCTTCGACTATGCTCCCGCGCCCATGAAGCGCCGCTCCTCGATTTCGCCCGCGCGCGCCGGCGCGCGCTTCGACGTGCTCTCGCTCGCCGTCTTCGCGATCTGTGCTGTGGTCTACGTTGGCACCCTCGGGAGCCGCGCGCTCGGGCCCAACGAAAACAACCACTACGTGCACCTGGCCAACAGCCTGCTCCACGGCGAGTTCGCGGTGCTCGGCAATCGGCCCCCGGGCACGAACGATTGGGCCTACTACCAGGGCAAGTGGTACGTGTCGTTCCCGCCCTTTCCGGCGCTGGTGATCCTGCCGGTCGTGGCGATCTGGGGGCTCGCCACGCGCGACTCGTTGTTCTGGGCGCTGCTCGCCGGGGTGGCGCCGGCGCTGCTGTTCACGTTCTTGGAGCGCCTGCGCGCGCGCGGAGAAAGCCCCCGCTCGCGGCGCGAGAACCTCGTGCTCACGGCGTTGTTCGCCTTCGGAAGCGTGTACTTCTTCACCGCCGTGCAGGGCGCCGTCTGGTTCGCGGCGCACATCGTCGCGTCGATCCTGCTCCTCTTCTATCTCTTTTGCTCCCTCGATGCCCGCTGGCCAGCGCTCGCGGGGCTTTGTCTCGGCTGCCTCTGGGCCACCCGCCCTCCCACCTTGCTGGCGGTCGGATTTTTCAGCGTCGAGGCGCTGCGCGCTTATCGCCTAGCCGCCGATGTGCGCGCTGGCGCGGCACAAAGCGATGCGAACGCCTCGACTCCAGCCCCGCGCGACGACCCAGAGCATCCGCTGGTACGGGCGTGGCGTTGGCTGCGGGGGGCTACGCTGCGTCCGGTGCTCAAGGCACATTTCCTGTTTGCGATCCCGCTCGCCGCCACGCTCGCCGTCCAACTCGCGTTCAACTGGGCGCGCTTCGACGACCCGTTCGTGTTCGGCCACGAGTACCTCGAGATCCGCTGGCGCCAGCGCATCGATGAATGGGGGCTCTTCAACTACCACTACATGGGCAAGAACCTGG
>CAZYWR010000438.1:0-10217 GCA_964651185.1 uncultured Polyangiales bacterium | reverse complement strand
CGTCCGCCCGACTGCACACCGAACTGCTTGGCCGCACCGAGCCTGACGCTCTGGCTCGGCGAGGGCCGGCTCGACCTGCGCGTCGAGCTGCACGCGGCCGCCGACGCGATCTATCGCGCGCCCGGCCCGCTCGAGACCTGGCCGGTAGACCGCATCCGGCTCGACGGCCAAGATATCCCCGCGGCGGCCCGCCTGGACGACGGCTTCCTGCACGTGCGGCTCCCGCCAGGCTTGCATCTGCTCGAGCTGAGCGGTCCGCTTCAGAGCGGACCGGCGTCGACGTTGGCGTTGGGCGCGCCGGCGCCTCATCGTGTCGAAGCCCACGCGCGCGGCTGGCGTCTCGAGGGGCTCCACCCCGACGGAACTTCTGACGGCAGCCTAGAGCTACGGCGCGCCACGCCGGCCGGCGCCGGCGCCCAAGCCGAGCAAGCGCTCACCCCCTGGCTCGAAGTACGCCGCGAGCTCGATCTCGGGCTGCACTTTCGCGCACGAACGACGATCGTGCGCCTCGGCCCGGCGGAAGACAGCCTGCTCGTCCGCCTGCGCCTGCTGGAAGGAGAATCGGTCACCGAGGCGGGCCTGGCGGCGGACCAAGGCACTGTCGTGGTCACGCTCGCGCGCGGTCAGCGCACGTTTGCGTTCACTTCGACCCTCGCGGCGCGCGATCGGATCGACCTCGAAGCCCCCGAACCGAGCGAACACGGCGTGCTGCTGCGACCGTACAGCGAGACCTGGCGGGTACGCCCGAGCGCGCTCTACCGGGTGCGCTTCGAGGGCATCCCGCCCGTGAGCCTGCTCGGTGAGGAGCAGCAGTACGAGCCCAGTTACCGGCCGTGGCCCGGCGAGCGCGTGGTGGTCCGTGCGGAGCGCCTCGAACCCGCAGAGGGCGCATCGGTGACGGTCGATCGCGCACAGCTCCATCTCGCACCCGGGGCGCGCAGCGAGCGCTCGACCCTGCGCGTATGGCTACGGGCGAGCCGCAGCACGACCGAGCAGGTCGTATTGCCGCCCGATGCGAGCCTGATCTCGCTCGAGATCGACGGCCGCCCGCAACCCGCGCGGCTCGGGCAAGGTCGCTTGGAGGTGCCGCTCGGGCCCGGCAGCCACAGCGTCGTGATCACTTCGAAGCGCGCAGCCGGGCTCGGCTTTCGCTACGCGCCGCGCCCCCCCTCGCTGAGCCGGCCGCTCACGAACGTATTCACGAGTATGGAGCTGCCTTCCGATCGTTGGCTGCTCGCGACCGGGGGACCCGCCTGGGGGCCGGCGGTCTTGGCCTGGGGCTACTTGGTCGTGGTGCTGCTGGCGGCGCTGGCGCTCGGCCGCACACCGCGCAGCCCGCTGCGCCCGCACCAGTGGGCTATTTTGGGACTCGGCCTGACGCAAGTCGAAGCGCCCGTGGCGCTAATCGTGGTAGGGTGGCTCTTCGCCCTCGCGTATCGGGATAGTGTGGTCATCGAGGAGCGAAGGTTGTTCAACTTCGTTCAAGTGTGGTTGGTATTGTTCACGCTGGTGGCGCTCTCGTGTTTGGCGTATGCCGTGCATAAGGGATTGCTGGTTCCACCAGAGATGCAGGTGCAGGGCATGCTGAGCAATCGCAACTTCATCCAGTGGTACACCGACCGCTCCCCCGGCGCCTTCCCCGAGGTGACGCTCTACAGCGCGCCGCTCTGGATCTACAAAGCCGTGATGTTGCTGTGGGCTTTGTGGCTCGCGGCGTCTCTGGTCTATTGGCTGCGCTGGGGCTGGACCGCCTTCCGCAAAGGGGGTGGCTTTCGCCCCAAACCGCGCAGCGGGCCGCGGACTTCTGGCATGCAGCCGGCCGGCGAATTGAATGCGCGCGCCGAGTCTCGCGCGGCCACGAGCGTGAGCGCGCCCGGCAGCGCTGGGGAGAGCGCGGACCGCGAGCGTGCCCGAGTATCCTGATCTCTCCATCTATCTCGAGGCCATCGACCAGCATCTGGTCGGCCAAACGCTCGAGCAGGTCCGGATCGTAAGCCCGTTTCTGCTGCGAACCCACGATCCAAAAGTCGCGGTCGTCGAAGGCAAGGCACTTCTCGGCACACGCCGGGTGGGTAAGCGATTGGTGCTGTGCTTCGAAGCCGAGCTCTTTTTCGTTCTGCATCTGATGATCGCCGGCCGCCTCCGCCTCAAGCCCCAAGGCGAACCCGTGCCGCGCAAGGTAGGACTGGCCGCCTTCGACTTTCGCGACGCGAGCTTGATCCTGACGGAGGCCAGCCCGAGGAAGCGCGCGTCGCTGCACCTAGTCCAAGGCGAAGCTGCGCTGGCGGAGCTCGACCCGGGCGGCCTAGAGCCGATGACGGCGTCGCTAGCGGCGTTCACAGAGCGGTTGCGTAGCGAGAATCATACGCTCAAACGTGCGCTTACCGACCCGCAGCTGTTCGCCGCCATCGGCAACGCCTACTCCGATGAGATCTTGCACCTCGCCCGGCTCTCGCCGGTGCAGATGACCGCGCGCCTCGACGACGCCCACATCGAGCGGCTCTACGCCGCGACGCACGAGGTGCTCGAGCGCTGGACGGAGCGACTGCGCAAGCAGACCCGCGGGCGCTTTCCCGACAAGGTGACGGCGTTCCAAGAGGAGATGGCGGTTCACGGCAGATACGGCAAACCCTGCCCGGTCTGCGGTTCGCCGGTCCAGCGCATCCGACGCGCCAGCAACGAGGTCAACTACTGCGCGACCTGCCAGACCGGCGGCAAACTGCTCGCCGACCGCAGCCTCTCACGACTGCTTCACGAGGACTGGCCCGAGACCCTCGAGGAGCTCGAAGAGATGAAGCGAACGCGCAGAAATCATTGACCTTCCGCGGAATCGTCAAGAAATCAACAAACAATTTACGTTGCGTAATGAGGGGATGATGGGTCACCCTCATGAGGTGCAGACTCAATTTCTATCCGTCGAACCCCAAAGCGAGCGCGCGCGCTCGCGAACGAGTGCGCGCCGCCTGGTGGCCCTGGCCATCGAGCCCACCGGAGTGGGGCCTTACGTCGACGCAATTCGGGAACTGATCGAGGCGATCACGCCACGGCCGGCCCCAGCACGTCCCCAGGGAGCGCTGCGCTCCCTCCGCTGACCCTTTCCCACGGCGAGCCTTGCTCATTTTTCGCGAGCGTTGCCCGCATTCGAGCTCGCGACTTGGATCCAGACGACGTGCGCGCGACGCCAGCGCCTGGTCTCTGCCCCTTGCGGGTCCGCCACGCGCAGGTTTATGGCCGACATGTAAGTTGCGCTTCTCACAAACTGAAGATCGATCCCCCGAAGGGGCGGCCCGGACGTCTGACAGCGCAACAGCCGTCTCGCTGAGGTATAAGCGGAGTCCTTGCGCACACTCCCGCTCATCGCCTGCCTCGGCGTGCTGTGCTTTTCTGCGGCGGCAGCGGCCGACAGCCAAGGCTTCGCCCTCGACCGCTTTCAGCCGGCTCCTACGACCGAAGATGGGCTCGCGCTGGTGTTGCCGCGCACGCTCGGGCACCTGCGGCCAGGCTTCTCGGTCACGCTGGACTACGCGCACCGGCCGCTGCTCGCGGCGCGTGCGAACGACCAAGGACACGAGTACGCGCTCAGCGAGCACCGACTGCTCGGGCACTTCTCGGCTGCCCTCGGCCTCGGGTCCCGCTTCGAACTATTCGTGCAAGCGCCCGTCTTGTTTCTGCAGCGCGGGGAGACTCCACCGCCTGGCATACCCGGCTCGTCGCTGCCGACCACGGCGGGCTTCGGTACGCTCCGAGCCGGTGCGAGCCTCCGCTTGGCGGGCGCGGATGACGGGCCCCTGTCGCTCGGCGTGATCGGCTGGGTCGATGCGCCCACCGGGCGCACCGAGAGTCTTCTGGGCGATGACCAGGTGGGCGCGGGCGGCATGCTCACCGGCGCCGCGCACACGCACGTGATGAGCTTCGCCGTCAACATCGGCGGCCGTTATCGAGCCGACCATGACTACGGGAGCGCCCGCATCGGCAGCGAGCTCCTGCTCGGCGCAGGCGCGTATGCCTACGCGGGCAAGTACGTCACCTTCTTGGGCGAGCTCTCGGGGGCGATCAATCTCCGCGATTGGGGCAACGTCACCAGCGTCAGCGCGCCGCTCGAGGCCCTGGCCGGCTTGCGCTGCTCCACGCCGATTCAGCTGGTGTTTACGGGCGCGGCCGGACTCGGCCTCACGCAGGCGCTCGGCGTGCCCGACGTGCGCGGGATCTTCCAGGTCGGCATCCCGGCCGCGCGACCGCCGATCGCGCCGGCGGACTTCGATCACGACGGCGTCCCCGACGAGCGCGATGGCTGCTCCACGGTGCCCGAAGACCGCGACGGCTACCAGGATGACGACGGATGCCCCGACCCGGACAACGATCACGACGGCGTCCCCGACGCGAGCGACCGCTGCGCCAGCGAGCCCGAAGACCGCGACGGGGTCGAAGACCAAGACGGTTGTCCTGACCCCGACAACGACCACGACGGCCTTCCCGACGCGCGCGACAAGTGCCCGAACGCCCCGGAAGATCGCGATGGTTTCCAGGACGACGACGGCTGCCCGGATCTCGACAACGACAAAGACGGCCTGCTCGATCTGCGCGACCAGTGCCCCAACGACCCGGAAGACACCGACGGTTTTGCGGATGAAGACGGCTGCCCCGATCCGGACAACGACAAGGACCGCGTGCTCGATATCGAGGACAACTGCCCGACCGTCCCCGGGCCGGCCGAGAGCCAGGGCTGCCCGAGCGCAGTGCGCATGGATCGCAGCCAGATCCGCATCCTGCAGCGCATCGAATTCAAGACGCGGCGCGCCGAGATCACGCCCGAATCGCTGCCGATCCTCGATCAGGTGCGGAGCGTGCTCGAGGTCAACCCGCAGATCCGGCGCGTACGCATCGAGGGCCACACCGACAACCGCGGCTCCAATGCCTCGAACCTCAAGCTTTCGCAGCGCCGCGCCGAGGCCGTGATGAATTACTTGATCCGCGCCGGCGTGGACCCTTCGCGCGTGGAAGCGGTGGGCCGCGGCGAGGAACGCCCGCTGGTCAAGAACGACAGCAAGGCGAACCTGCAGATCAACCGCCGGGTCGAGTTCCACCTGGTCGATCCCGCACCGCCCGGAGGTGCACCGTGAGCGTCGCAACGCAGATCACACGCCACCTACGTTTCGCGCGGTCGAAGCGCGCGCGCCATGTCGCGGGCGCAGCGGCCATCGCGCTGACGTGGATGGCAGGTGTGCTCGGGGCCGGCACGCCGACCGCGCGGGCCCAGCACGCGACCACCATCGGCTTCGAGACGGACTGCGCGAACATGCCCACGCCGGGCATGTTTGCGCCCGACGAGAAGCCGCTGCCGAGCGATCTCTACGCGCCGTGCGGGGTGGCATCGATTACCAGCAACGGAGGCACGCCCGAGGTGATCGCGCCGGTGACGCCGATCGAAGGCATCACCGGAAGCGTGGCGCTGGTAGGACCGACTGTGGGTGACGCGGGTATGTCGGGCGAGATCGCGATCACGTTCGCCCCCGCCGTGCAGGAAGTCGCGTTCGACGTGCTCGACCTGGACGATGCGAACGGTCTGGCGGTCGCGCTCAGCACGGGGCAAGGCGCAGACGTCGTCCGCGTGACTCCGGTCGCAGACCACGGCCGCGTCCACTTCACCCACAGCTCCGAGCTCGGCATCGAGCGCCTGACCGTCCAGTACAGCTCTACGACCGACATGGACGGCTGGTTCGTCGATCAGCTCGAGTTCAACACATGGCAGTGCGGCGACGGAGAGTACGAACCGCAAGCCGGCGAGGCATGCGACGACGGCAATCAGGTCCAGTGCGACGGCTGCGACACGACCTGCAAAGTCAGCACGCACGGCTGCCTCGATGGCA
The DNA here is from genome assembly GCA_964651185.1 of uncultured Polyangiales bacterium. Lineage (GTDB taxonomy): Bacteria > Myxococcota_A > Polyangia > Polyangiales > DASUME01 > DASUME01. The sequence goes on along the minus strand of CAZYWR010000438.1, from coordinate 4,350 downwards.
CCACCTGCATCGCCCCGAACGCAGCCAGCACCAATCCCTGTGCGTTCTGCGATGCGAACAAGCCGAAGGAGGCGAGCGGCGAGATCTTGGTCAGCCATCGCCCGGTCAGCACGCCCTGCGACGACGAGCTGTTCTGCACGTCGGCGGGCCAATGCGACGCGGACGGTCACTGCCAGACGCCTACCAATGCGTGCGATGACAGTGTTGCCTGCACAGCCGACAGTTGCGACGAGCAGGCCAAGCAGTGCCGGCACGTGGTCCAGCCCGAGTGGTGCCTGATCGGCGGAGCCTGCTATCCGAACGGCACGCCGAACCCGCAAAACGCGTGCGAGTTCTGCGCGGCGCACGTCAGCGGCAGTGACTGGGGCAAGCAGGCGGCCGGCTATCAATGCGGCGACCCAACGTGCGCCAACGGCGCAGAAACGCCGGCCGCGACCTGCGACGTGAGCGGGATGTGCCAGCCGGCAAGCGCGCGCGCATGCAGCGACGGAATGTGCGCGGACCCGCACTCTTGCCGCGGCACATGCAGCGACGACCTGAGCTGCACGCAGCAGACGCACTGCGTGGCGAGCACGGGAAAGTGCGCGCCTGATCTGGCGGCGGGCCAAGCTTGCACGCGCGCAGCCGAATGCACGACGGGTTTTTGTGCGGATGGCGTGTGCTGCGACGGCCTGTGCGCGGGCAGCTGCGAAGCCTGCAACTTGCCGGGCAGCGCGGGGGCGTGCACCGCGCTGGCGCCGCTGACCCTGGATCCGGAGCTACGTTGCGGTCCCGATCAGCTGTGCGGCTCGGGCGGACAGTGCATGACGCAGCTCGAGCTCGGTGCGCCTTGCGATCGCGGCGAATTGTGCAGCTCGGGGCGCTGCGTCGACGGCGTGTGTTGCGACGGGCCCTGCGAGGGCATCTGTGAGGCTTGCAACCTGCCGGGCCAAGCAGGCGTCTGCGCACCGTTCGCGCTCGGGACCGATCCGGCCCTCGAGTGCGGCACGGGCGGCCTCTGCAACGGTCAGCGCGGCTGCGTACCCGGGGATTACGAGACGCGCGGTGCGGGCCTGTGCGCAGCCCGACCCGTGCGCCCGGCGCCCGGGAAGGCGAACGGCCAGCGGCTCGGGTTCGCTGCGCTTCTGGCGCTCGCGAGCGCGCTGTTCGGGCGCCGGCGACGGCGCGCGGGCACCGAATCGCCCTTGAGGCCGTGACCCGATGCGCCCAGACTCCAGGGGTGGAGAGCTCCAAGCGCCTCGTGCTGTTCGACGGCGTCTGCAACTTCTGCAACGCCAGCGTGCTGTTCGTGATCGACCGCGACCCCGCAGAGCACTTCGTCTTCGCCGCCCAACAGTCGGACCTCGGTGAAGAGACGCTGCGCGCGCACGGCCTATCCTTCGAAGCGGATCCTGGGCTCGTGCTGGTCCAGGGCGCGCGCGTGTTCACGCACTCCACCGCCGTGCTCCGGATCGCGCGCGGGTTGCGCTGGCCTTGGCCGCTCGTCTTTTATCTCTTCAGCTGGATTCCCAGGGCGCTTCGCGACGCGCTGTACCGTTCGTTGATTCGGCATCGTTACGCGTGGTTCGGCAAGAGCGATCAGTGCCGCATTCCGACGCCCGAGCTGCGCCGCCGCATCGTGGCGTGAACGCTCGACGCGGCGGGCCGCGCCGCGCATACCTGCCCGGCGATGGTCTCTCCCGGCGACCGGTTTGCCTCCTGCGTGCAGGCGGGCCCATACACGGTCCGCGGGGTCTCGGTCGGAGGCGTCTACACCGTCCTGCAAGTGCCGGAACTCGGGGTGTTGCTCGACGCGGGGCTTCCCCTGCGCGCCTACGCCGCCGCAGACCGCATCTTTCTCAGCCATGGCCACGTCGACCACGCCGGCGGCCTGCTCGGGCTGCTGGGGGTGCGGGGCATGATGCACAAGCCGGCCAAACCGCGCCTGTTTCTCCCCGCGGAAATTGCCGAAGACATGCGCGCTTTCTTGGACGTGGCGAGCCGGATGCAGCGGTTTCCGTTCGAGGTCGAGTTCACGCCCATGGCGCCCGGCGACGAGCTGCACCTGGCGAACAACCTATGGGTGCGGGCGTTTCGCACGCATCACCCGGTGCCCTCGCTCGGCTACCAGTTCCTGCGTCGCGTGACCAAGCTCAAACCCGAGTTCCACGGACTGGCCGGAGCCGAAGTCGCACGGCGCCGCCAGGCGGGAGAAGACCTGTTCTTGTCGCACGATCGGCTCGAGCTCTGCTACGCGACCGACACCCTGGTGCGCGTGCTCGATACGAATCCGAGCATGCTCGAGAGCCGTGTGTTGATTCTCGAGTGCACTTTCTACGACGAACGCAAGAGCCTCGCCGATAGCCGCGCCGGCTGCCATATCCACCTCGACGAGCTGATCGAAGTGTGCGAGCGGTTCCAAAACGAGCACATCGTGCTCATGCACACGAGCCAGATCTACGCGCCCGCGGAGGCGCGCGCGCTCCTAGAGCGCCGCTGCCCGCGCCATTTCAGCGAACGGGTTCAACAACTTTTGCCCTCGGGAGGCGCGTGGCCGTAGCGCTGTCGCCGGCCCGATCTCGCGTTTGAACGTGCCGCGCGCGCGGTTCCGCTGCAGGCGCGCTCGCGCGCGGTTCGTCCTCGGGCTCGCGCACGCAAGCGCGCCCTTCGGAGACTGGCTCGCGCATCCAAGCGCGCGCTTCGAGGTCGGCCGTCAAGCACCTGCGTTCGGCGAGGAGTTCGTCGCGTTCGGCAGCCTGCCAGGCTTGGCGGACCGCGATCGCGAGCTCTTGACGGGCGCTCCCGGGCACCTGTCGCAGCATCTCGAATGCGACCACCTCCGGGCGCGCGTCTTGCGGCGCCAAGGCTTGAGCGATGTTGTTCGCGCGTTCGAGCGCGTGGACCGCTCCGAGATGCGGCTCGAGCACATCGCGCACGCGCTCGCGGCCGCGCATCAGCACAGCACGCGAGCGCTCCGTGCGTAGCTCGCCGTCTTGTCCGACCCATTCGGCATACGCGGCCATCGTTCCTCTCCCACGTGCGTCGAACTGCGCGGCTCGGCGCGCAGGCAAATTTCGAAGCACGCGCGTCCGTGCGCGCGTGCTCCGACGATGCGCGCCCGGAACGGGGTCACCGGAGCGCGCAGAGGCCAGACGCTACCCGCGCTCAGGGCCTCACGCCATCGATCGAGGGCGGGTTTTTTCGCGCGCTCGAAGAGGTGCTCGAACGCCCGTGGAGCGACCCTGAAAAACGTGCACCTACGCGGCGACGCCCCGCAAGCGCCCCTGCGCGGCCAGCCTGCTGGCCAGGTTTTGAAAGCCGTGGACTCGATGCTAGCGTGAGACGATGGGCGGTTTCCCTCTGTTTACCCTGGCCAAGGTGCCCGTTTCGGTCAGCCCTTCCTACCTCATCCTCCTGCTCTATCTGACCGTGCGGGATCCCGGCCAGGGCCTCGTATTCGCGGCGTGCATCACGCTCGCGTTGCTCGTCCACGAATTCGGCCACGCCCTCGTCGCCAAGTACTTTCGTTTGCAGCCCGAGATCATGCTCCACGGGTTCGGCGGACTAACCGGCCATCAGCGGGCCGGACGCGACCGCGACGAGGCGCTGATCATCGCGGCCGGACCGCTGTGCGGGCTGGCGGTAGGGAGCGCCGTGTTCGCGCTGCTCAAGTTCGAGCCCAGCGTCTCCGCCCGCCTGGTCGGCGCCCTCGAGTACTTCATGTACATCAACTTCATGTGGTCCGTGTTCAACCTGCTGCCGATGTGGCCGATGGACGGGGGACAGCTGATGCGCATCGGCGCCTCGAAGCTGCTCAAGCCGGCGCGCGGGGAACGCATGACGCATATCGTGAGCATCGCCGTCGTCGGTCTGGTCGCGTTGGGCAGCTACTACGTGAACTTTGGCCCGATGATGATGATCATCCTGGCCATGACCGCCTGGCAGAACTTCCAGGCGCTCTCGACAAGCTCCCGCCAGGAGGGTGCGCGCCGCGACAACCCGTTCGCGCGCGAGCTGCTGGAGCGCGCCGAGCGCGCCTGCGAAAGCGCCGACGACGACGAGGCGGCGCGGCTCTGCCATCAGCTGCGGGCCGAAGCGCAGGTGCCGCCGCCGGTGCTCGCGCGCGCTTGGGCGATCCTGGGAGTCGCCACCACGCGCAAAGGTCACTTCGAAGAGGCGCTCTCGTATCTGCGGCGCGCTCCGGATTCCCCCGACGTGGTCGAAGCCACCGCGCAGTGCCTTTATCAGCTCGGGATGTTTGACGCGCTCGAAGCATTGGCGACGACCAAGGCGTTTGCGCGCCTACCCAACGAGACGCGCACCGAGATCCTGGCGGCGCTCAAAGACGAGGTCGGGCCGGCAGCCGGCCGC
>CAZYWR010000437.1:0-2093 GCA_964651185.1 uncultured Polyangiales bacterium | reverse complement strand
GGCCGAATCGACGAGGGCGCGGTCGTGCGGCTCGCGCAAGCGGCGCGCAGCTGGCTCGAGGCGACGAGCGGGACCGAGCCCGCGGAGCGCGCGCCTGCGCGTGTCGCGGAGTGGCGCGAGCCGTTTCGACTCCTATGCGGTCCGGGTTGCAGCGTGGCCGCGGTGGTTGAGGCTGCGCGCTACGGTCAAAGCTGGCTCGAGGAAGGCGGCGTCGCCATCGCGCTCACGCCCGAAAGCCTATCGCGTGGCGCTGATCGCGACCCCGATCTGGCAGGTTTGCGCGCCGCGTTGACCGCTCTCGCGTGCGAGCTGCCGGCCGCGCTCGAAGCCGCGCTCGAAGCCGCCACGGCGCAGCGTCCGCTGCTGCGGCGGCTACGCGTGGGCGCATTTTTGGAGATCGAAGACGCCGCGCTGCGCCGCGCTTTGTACGAGGACGCGGAGGCCAGCGCGGTGTTCGCCGCGCCGCCCTTGGCCGAGGGGCTCTTGGTGCGGGCCGATGTCGCAGAAGGAAAGTTGCAGGCCCTGCTCATGCGACATGGCGCACGGCTGTTCACCACATCTTGAGCGCGTGGACCGGCCAACTTTTGGCTCGGGCGTGGCAAACAGCCGCATACATGTGTTGACTCACACAGGCTTTTGAATACCCTGTTCCCGTTCAGCTGGGAGGGGGAACGATGGCCGTAGGCACGGTGAAGTGGTTTAACGACGCGAAGGGCTTCGGCTTTATTCGCTTGGACGGCGACGTGGACGTGTTCGTTCACTACAGCCAAATCGAAGGCGAAGGATTCCGCACGCTGGAGGAAGGACAGAGCGTGCAGTTCGAGCTGCGCGATGGCCCGAAGGGCCGTTTCGCGGAGCGCGTCACGCGCAGCAGCTCCTGAGCGTCTTTCGCGCACCGATCGCAAGCGAGACGGCCGTGCGGCGCGCGCGGCCGTTTTGTTATGCGCGCCTCATCGTGTGCGCGGCGGCATCCACGAGCAGTGTGTGCGCCACAGCAGATTTCCTGCGGTCGTGCGCCGGACCACGCTGCCCTCGCAACATTGCTCGGCGCATGCAGAACGACTACGATCGTACCCGAGAGCTGACGTGACGAGCACCAGGCTTGCACGGAAGGCTCGCGACCAGTAATCAGTGCCCGCCACAATCAGGTGCCCAGGCTTCCGGGTGTATCCGCGAAGGCCGCAATCGGCCGAGTGGGACGCCACGGAGAGGAGACGTACCGATGCGAAAGCAGATGTTCCTTTCCAAGATCCATCGTGCCACCGTCACCCATGCGGATCTCGAGTACGAAGGCAGCGTGACCATCGACGTCGACCTGATGGAGGCGGCGGACATTTTCGAGCATGAGGCGGTGCACATCTGGAACGTCACGCGCGGTACCCGGCTCGTGACCTACGCGCTGCGCGGTCCGCGCGGCTCGGGCGTGATCTGTATCAACGGCGCCGCGGCCCATTTGAACCAGCCCGGCGACCTGTGCATCATCGCGACCTTCGGCGACATGGACGTCGAAGAGGCGCGCCGGCACGAGCCGAAGGTCGTGTTCGTGGATAGCAAGAATCGCGTCGCACAAATCGACAGCGAGCGCGCCGGCCCCGCCATGCCGCGCAAACTCGAGATCGTGCACTGAAGGCGAGCGTCGAGCTCGCGCGCACGGCGGCGTCCCGCGCGACGCGCGCCGATCAGATTGGCCGGGGTGGCGAAATGGCAAACGCGGGCGACTTAAAATCGCCGGCTGGCAACAGCGTGCGGGTTCGAGTCCCGCCCTCGGCACTATTTCCGCATAGCGGCCTCAGCGCTCGCGTGCGAGGGCCCGCAAATAGCGCCTGAGCCGGCCGAGCAGAGGTGCGCTCTCCGGGCGGCCCTTCTCCGCGCTGCAGTCGTTGCGCGTCGTCCAAGCCGCGACGACGGCAGGATCGCTCGCCGCCGTGAGCACGATCTCGACGCCGCTTTGTCGTCGCGCGACCTCCGGCATCTGCGCCGCCAGCTTGCTTTCGAGGTCGCTCGCGCTCGCTTCGTCGAGCAAGCGAAGCCGCCAGGCGAGCGCCGCCGAGGTATCGCTGCCGTCGGGCGCGAAGACCGCGTACGAGTCGCCG
>CAZYWR010000436.1:0-3354 GCA_964651185.1 uncultured Polyangiales bacterium | reverse complement strand
ATGTCGGCCAGCGTGAACTCTTCGCCGGCGAAATAGGGCTGCTTCGCCAGCTGTGCGTCCATCACGTCGAGCGCGCTGTCGACCTGCTTCTGCGCGCTCGCGAGCACTTCGTCGCTCTGGGGCCGGTGAAACACGTGGTGGAAGATGAACTTCATCGCGGGCCCGCTGAAATCGGACGTCTCGACGCTGATCCACTGCTCCATGCGCGCGCGCTTGCGCAGGTCGCTCGGGATGAGCTTGCCGCGCGCCTTTTCGTTGATGTAGCGGGCGATCGCCCGCGACTCGTACATCTCGAAGCCCTCATCCTCGATCGCCGGCACTTGGCCGAACGGCTGGCGCGCGAGATGAGGCGGCTTCTTGTGGTCGCCGGTCGCGAACTCGACCACGACGAGCTCGTAGGGTGTGTCGGTCTCGGCGAGGGTGGTCAACACCTTGCGCGTACACGTGCTGAGCGGATGGCCATAGACTTTCATCGCAGTTGCCTCCTGACGCCCGCGGAAGCTACCACGGAACCAGGCGTCCGAAAGCGCGTGGCAGCGCGTTCGCATCCGCCCCGAGTCGCCTCATAGTTGGGAACTGAGGTGACATGCCAAAACAGTTCGCTCGCGCGACGATCTGGAGCTTGGCCGTGCTCTTGCTGGTGCAGGGCGTGACCGGCTGCGCGTCCTCGCCGGCGCGGCCCGATGCGCGGCGCGCGGGCGATCGCGCCCTTAAGCTCACGAGCCGAGCCCGAGGCGCGGCCTGCCTGCGGCCGCAGCTCGGCCAAGATAGTCCCTATCGCCTGCCGTTGGCCGGCCCGGTGCTCGATCCCCAGCTGACGCCTTTCTTGGCCGATGTGCCGGCCGAGCTGCGCCGGACTCTGTTGGCGGCCGGCCTCGAGCCGCTGCTCGCGGAGCTGCGGCGCGAGCAAGCGCGCAGCGATACCCTGACGCTCCCTCTGCTCGCGATGAAGCAAGAGCTGAACGTGCGCCTGAACGCCCTCGAGTCGCAGCTGGCCTCGGTGCTGTACGAGATCGATTGCAGCGGCGATGCGCTCGAAGCGCTGCTGCTCGAGTTTGGGCGTCGCGAGCACGAACGCGAGCTCAAGCTCACGATCTCCTCGCTCGTGGCGGGCGCGATCGCCGGCGTGGTCGCAGGCGCGTGGGAGGCGCGAGATGGCGAGAGCAAAGGACCGGCGATCGTCGCAGCGGCCGGGGCCGGGGCCAGCGCTGCCCTCGGCATCGCGGCGTTCGCGCCTCATCGAGGGCGCAGCGTGCTGCTGAACCATGAGCAAAATCTGCTCGCGCCGATCCGCGCGGGCGTGGACGAAAGCCATCTCTATCCGACCTTCGTGTTTCGCTTGCTGACGCTCCCCTACGAATCCGGCCGGCCCACACCGCAGCGAGAGTTGCTCGCGCGCTGGGAGGCGATGATGGTCCGCGGGGCTGCTGCCGACGTCCGCGCCGCGCGCGAGTCGGTCTTGTACGGGCGCGGTGGCCGCTACGACGAGGCGCTGCTCAAGCTCCGCGAGACGATGTTCGATGAGCTCGAGCAGCGCGTGAGCGCGCTGTATCGAGAGCTCGAGCTGCTCGAGCGCTACCTCGCGAACGTGGCCGGGGCGCATGCACCAGGCTGATCGCGCGTGGGCTCCGGCCCTTGCTTTCGGTCCGCGACGGTTTACTTAGTCAAGCCATGCTCACACACGCGCAGATGGCGGCACGGATCGCCGTGGGTGGACTGCTGGGCGCGCTGATCGGCTACGAGCGCCACCGCCACGGCCGTCAGGCGGGCCTGCGCACGCATTTGCTGGTCGCGCTCGCGTCGGCGCTGTTCATGGTGGTGTCCTCGCAGTTTGCTTACTATCAGGGGTTCCAGCCGGGCGGTCTGATCGAGGTGGACGCCTCGCGCGTCGCGGCCTCGGTCGTGTCCGCGGTCGGCTTCCTGGGGGCGGGCGCGATCCTGCGCACCGGCGCGACCGTGCAGGGAGTGACGACGGCCGCCGGTCTCTGGTTGGTCACGGCGATCGGGTTGAGCGCGGGCGCGGGCATGTACGTGGAGGCGGGCATCGGGACCTCGCTCGGCCTGGTGGCGCTCGCCCTGCTGCGGCGCCTGGAGAGCAAAGGCCAGAGGCTCCACTGCAAGCTCTCGCTGAACACGGCTGACCCGCAGCAGATCGCGGAGCTCTTGCGCACGCTCGAACAGTCGGGCGCGGCGATCGCGCAGCTCGAGCTCCGGCGCAACGTGCGCAAAGAGGTGCGCACCGTCATCGAGTTCGAGCTACGCCGGCCGGAGCGCTTCGAGCTTGAGGCGCTGCTGCGCGAGCTCCAGCAGCTCGCCGGCGTGCAGCGCGTCGAAGTGCAGCGGCGAAGCTAGCTCGCCCGCGCCGGCTTCTACCCCGCGCCGCCGCCGTGGGTCTGTTGTGTACGTCACATGCACCGATTGGTGTGGGACTCCCGTCCAGTCTATCCGTGGGTAGCCACACCGGACGAACTTGGGTGCAGGTCGCAGGAACTCAGACTGAGCACGCATCGCTCACAAGTGCGGGGCGAGTCCGAGCAGAAGATTGCGACAAGCGGGATTGCACCAGGTAGGATCGTGCTTGCCTGCGGGCCTCTTCATGGCAAACCGTCCAGCTTCACGCGCGCGACCTCTTTCGGGCCGCTATCAGATCGGTGACGAGCTTGGGTCGGGCGGCATGGGCACCATCCACCGAGGATTCGATCGCCTCGCGCAGCGGCCCGTCGCCTACAAACGCCTGCGCGTCGCGAAAGAGGCACAGCGCCCGCGCCTGACGGCGCTCTTCCGGCGCGAGTACGACACGCTGGCGCGCCTGCAACATCCGAACATCGTCGCCGTCTACGACTACGGCTTCGATGAGCGCGGACCTTACTATGCGATGGAGCTCTTGTCTGGCGACGACCTCGCGAAGCGCGCGCCGCTCTCGTTTCGAGGAGCTTGTCGGGTGGTCCGTGACGTGGCGTCGGCGCTCGCGTTGATCCACGCGCGGCGTCTGTTGCACCGCGACGTGAGCCCGAACAACGTGCGCCTGACGGAGTCGGGCACCGCGAAGCTCATCGACTTCGGCGCGTTGATGCCGTTCGGCGTGCCGGGCGACATCGTCGGCACGCCCTCGTTCATCGCCCCTGAGTGTCTGGGCGAAGAGGCGCTCGATCAGCGTGCGGACCTTTATGCGCTCGGTGCGCTCGCGTATTGGACATTGACCGGACGACTCGCCGTGCGCGCGTACAGCATCGAAGAGCTGCCGAGCGCGTTCGCGGTGCCCGTGCGCCCGCCGTCTCATTACGAGCCGGAGATCCCCGCAGAGCTCGACGAGCTCGTGCTCTCGCTGCTCAAGCGCGACCGCATCGCCCGCTA
>CAZYWR010000435.1:0-3052 GCA_964651185.1 uncultured Polyangiales bacterium | reverse complement strand
CGGATGCGGTCGGCGGCGTCTTCGCGCTTGAGTGTCGGCAGGGTGCCAGTGAGCACGAACGACTTGCCCGCCACGCCCGCCACCTCAGCGCGCGGGGCGCGGTTCGAGTCGAGCTTGACCCCGGCGCGCGCGAGCCCCTCGAACACGCTGCGCACGGCGGGCGAGTCGAGCTCGGCGAAGATCACGTCCGCGGTCTTGCGCGCGAGCCCTTCGATCGCGCCTCCGCCGCCGTCCGGCGCGACCGTCGCGATCGCTTGCGCATCGTCCTCCATGTAGCGACGCGCGAACGCGAGCAGCGCCTCGGCGGAGCCGAAGTAGTTGGCGAGCTCCTGGCTCATGCCCTCGCCCACGTGGCGGATCGCGAGCGCGTTGAGCACGCGCGCGAGGCCGCGCCCTTTGGCCGCCTCGAGCGCGCGCACCAGGTTCTGCGCGCTCTTTTTGCCCATGCGCTCGAGCGCCTCGAGCTCGCTTTCGGTCAGCGCGAAGAGCTCGTCTGGCCGCGACACGCCGCGCTTTTCGATCAGCTGATCGACCAGCGCCTCCCCCAGGCCGTCGATCGCCATCTGGCGCCGCCCCGCGAAGTGGATGAGGCGCTCCCGTTTTTGCGCGGGGCACGCTGGGTTCGGGCAGTGCACGAAGATCTCTTCGACCACCACGGCCGAACCGCAGGCGGGGCAGTGCGTGGGCCGCTCGATCGGCTGCGCGTCGGCGGGCCGCTTCTCGCGCACAACACCTACGACTTGCGGGATGATGTCGCCCGCCTTTTCGACGATCACCGTGTCGCCGATGCGCACGTCCTTGCGCGCCACTTCGACAAAGTTGTGCAGGCTCGCGCGCGCTACCGTCGTGCCCGCCACCGGCACCGGCGCGAGCTGCGCGACCGGCGTGATCTTGCCGCTCTTGCCTACGCCGAGCTCGACCCCGAGCACCACGGTCTCCTTGCGCTCGGGCGGGAACTTGTAGGCGATGCCCCAATGCGGGTGGTGGCCGGTCGTGCCGAGCCGATCGTAGTGCTTCAGCTCGTCGATCTTGATCACCATGCCATCGGTATCGAACGGCAGCGGTGCGCGCTGGGCGCCGAACGCTTCGCACGCTTCGATGACCTCGGCGGTGCTGCTCGCGACGGTCACGTGCTCGAGATACACGGGTGCGCCGAGTTCGGCGAGCCAGCGCAACAGTGCGCTCTGCGTGGGCGGCAGCTTGAGCCCTTCGGCCCAAGGAACGCTGTACAAGAACGACGTGATGCCCACCGTCTCGAGCCCGGCCAGCTCCTTGCGCTTGATCATGCCGGCGCAGCCGTTGCGGGGATTGGCGATGGTCTCGCGCCCCTCCGCGCGCAAGAGCTCGTTGTAGGCCTCGAAGTGCGGGCGCGGCCAATAGAGCTCGCCGCGCGCCTCGAGCGCGCCGCGCGCGAGCTCGAGCTTGCGCGGGACCGCTCGCGCTTGCAGCACCTGCTTCGTGATGTCGTCGCCCTTTTCTCCGTCGCCGCGCGTCACCGCGTGCACGAGCTTGCCGCGCTCGTAGCGCAGCGAGACGCTGACCCCATCGATCTTGGGCTCGACCACCAGCGGCAACGGGCTTTCGGGCGCGAGCTCGAGCTCCTTTTTGCGCCGTTCGACCCATTGCGCGAGCTGCTCCGCGAGCGGGACCGGCTCGCCCTTGGCATCGCGCCGGTTGGGCGTGAGCTTTTCGAGCGAGAGCATCGGCACGACGTGCCGGATCTGTGCGAACCCTTCCGTATGCTCGTCGCCCGGTTTGCTGTCGAGCCGCTCTTGCGGCGGCACCCCCAGCGCGTCGGCGAGCTCCGCATAGCGATCGGCGAGCTCGTCGAACACGCTGTCCAGAATCTCGGGCTTACCGGCGCGATAGGCCTGCTCGTGATGGCGGATCTGCGCCGCCAGCTCGGCGAGCTCTCTGCGCATGCTCTCTTCGTCGTTCTGGGCTCCCGTCATCCACGCGTCCTCGTTGCGAGCGCGGAGTATAGGGTGGCGTCGGCGCAAGGAGCGCGCACGCGTCGAGAGATCGCGGCCGCGCTCGCGTCGGGGTCTTGTCCGGCACCGTGTTCCACGTCGCGCGGAGCTATCGTCGCCGGGCGCAGCCGAGCGCCGCGCTCGGCCTCGACCCTGAAACCACCGCTCCCCGGACGCCGCAGATGCGCAGCCGGACGCCGGCCATGAGAGCGAATCGGACGACGAGAGCGAAGACCGCGATCGCGCGCGCTGACCGACGCCCCAGCCCGCTCTGGTCTGGCCAGCGCGAAGCGCGCTGAGCTCGTCCCGTGATCCTTTGGGGCGCGCTCGTCGTACAGGCTTGGGACGCCGCTCGCACGGCGGCACCAGCGCCCCGAGCTCCGATGCGCGGAGTCGAGGTCTTTCTTCGTCTCCATCCGGGGCTTCATCCCATGCCAGCTTTTCTTTCGCGTTCGCGCGCCACGCGCACGCGCTGTGGCCTTCTTCTGCTCGTCTTCGTCGCCGCTTGCGGCGCCGCTCGAAGTGGCGACGCTCCGGCGGCCGACGAAGCGCCCGCGGAGGCGGAGCCCAAGGACGCCAGCGCCGCGAGCAAACCGCAGCGTGTGCGCGACGCGGGGAGTGAGCCGGGCCCGGCGCTCGATGCCGGCTCCATGTCGGCTCCGCGCATGCGAGACGGCGCTGCGCAGGTCGCGGCAGATGCCGGAGAACTTCCGTGCGCCGTCGAGCAAATCGTGCGCCGCCATTGTCAGGAGTGTCACGCCACGGAGCCGCTCTTCGGCGCGCCGATGGCGCTCGTCAGCGCGAGCGATTTTCAAGCGGCCGCCCATTCGAATCCGGCGCGCAAGGTCTACGAGCTAGCGGCCGAACGCGTTCGCGACACGGACAATCCGATGCCGCCGCCGCAAGCGCAGCCGCTCTCGGCCGACGAGCTCTCTACGCTCGGTGCGTGGCTCGAGGGCGGTGCACGCGAAGACGCGAGCCCCGAACCCTGCGTTCCCGCCGGCGAACCGCCGAGCGACGCTGGGATGATGCCTGCGCAAACCGATCGCTCAGATCAGACCTGCTACGAGCTGCCGGCGCAC
>CAZYWR010000434.1:0-1639 GCA_964651185.1 uncultured Polyangiales bacterium | reverse complement strand
TGCGCCGCGTGCGGCGCGACGCCCCCCTTAGCGCGTTGTGAGACGGCACAAGTCCGCTGCAATCTCCGTCGCTTCCGCGATCAAGAGTTCGCGGTCTGGCGCTGCCCGAGCTGCCGCTCCGTGCACGCGAGCGACCCCGTTTCACTCGACTTCTACTACCAAGGTTATCCGTCGTTCGGCCCCGAGCTCGACGCGCGCATGGCGACCGGCTACGTCGGACAGCTGGCCCGGCTCGAACGCGCCGGGTTGACCCGCGAACATCACATCCTCGATTACGGCTGCGGATCGGGCAGCTTCGTGCGCTTCCTCCACAACCAGGGATTCGCGCACGCGGTCGGTTATGACGCTTACGTCAAGGGCCACAACGACCCGAGCGTGCTGGAGCGGACGTACGACTGCGTGTTCTCGCAAGACCTGCTCGAACATGTCGAGGATCCGCTCGCGCTGCTCGCGCAGTTCGCGGCCTGGGCCAGACCTTCGGGGCTCGTCGTGATCGGCACGCCCGAGGCTTCGGCCATCGATCTACGGCGGCCGGACAAGTTCATTCACCCGCTCCACATGCCCTATCACCGGCACATCCTGTCCGCGCAAGCGCTGCGGACGGCGGGCGAACGGCTCGGTTGGGAGGTCGTGCGCTCCTACGACACGGGTTACGGAAACCGGCTCTTGCCCGGGCAAAACACGTGCTTTGGCCTGTATTACTTGCACTGCCACGACGATTGCCTGGACGCGCTGACCGAACCGATCAGCCTGCGCAGCTGGCGGCTGTTCACGCCGCTGGCGTTCTTTTGGTTCTTCTTTGGCTACTTCTTCGATCGCCGTACGGAGATGACGTTCTTCTTCCGCACGCCGCAAGCGAGCGGCAAAACCGCGGGCGGGCCCACGAAAAATGGCGCCAGCAACGGCGCGCGCTCGGACGGTCTCGCGGCCCGTCCGTAAGACGGGCCATCACGAGGGACTCTCGCGCCGCGGCGCGCGTCGGCCGCGATGCACCGCGTGACGGTGACCTCCGCAACGAAAGCGCTCCGGCGTCTTGATGTCTGGCACAGTCTGACACGGACGTAGCTAGAGAAAAGACGAACAACTCCGTAAGGCTCCAGACGGCAAGCTCCTTGCTTTGGGGGCAGCAGAGCTGCTTGCTCGGAGGCCCCATGCGTTCGTCGACTTCCTTTGCGCTCGCTTCCTCACTGCTCGCCTGCGCGCTCTTCGTCGCGGCTTGTTCGAGCGATGGCGGAGACAGCCCGAAATCAGCGACCACCACGAACTCGTCGTCGGATGAGGGCGAGGAAAACAACACCGCGCACGGGAACAGCGGCGGTTCATCCTCCGAGGCACCGCTCGACCCCACTCGGAGCGATCCCGGCGTGGCGCCCGCAGGCGGACTCGACGCAGGCAGCAGCAGTAGCACCTCCGGCAAGGCCGCCGCCAGCGGCGCGACTGCCCCAGCGCCCGTGGCCACGACTTCGACGAGTAGCCCGATTCGCGCGCCCGACACCCCCTTCCCTGCCGACGGAGGTGTCGCACCTCGGAGCGACCAAGAAGAGCCCGTGAATCCCTTCGTCGAGGCGAGCAAAGATCCGTTCAGCACCTTCGGCGCGGACGTGGACACGGCGAGCTACGACTACTTGCGCCAGAGTCT
>CAZYWR010000433.1:0-5898 GCA_964651185.1 uncultured Polyangiales bacterium | reverse complement strand
TGAGTACGATGAGAGGTGCCATGCCGAGAATCTGCGACTACCCGGCGCCGGGGTCTTGAACAGACTGGCTACGGCGTTGCAGCTCCGACGGCGTAACCCCGAACATTCGGCGAAAGGTGCGCGTCATGTGCGCCGCATCGGCAAAACCCGCGGCATTCGCCGCCTCGGCCAACGCTGCGCCGCGCGCGAGTGCAGCGCCCGCGCGCTCGAGCTTCAGCCACAACAGGTACGGCCGCAGTGGCAGGCCGACGCTCGCGGTAAACGCGTGCATGAAGCGCCCCGGCGACAGCCGCGCGATCGCCGCGAGCGCTTCGAGCGAAGTGTCGACATCAGGCGCGGATTCGCGCAGATGTCGCAACACGCGCATTACGCCTGGATGACGGCGCCTGCGCTCCGCAGGCAGGCCACCGAGCAGTGCGTACAACGCGGGTAGCGCCGCGCGAACGCTCGTCCGCGACAGCGACCCGCCTGTGAGCGCCGCTGTCAGCTGCGCGGTCGCGCTCGCCTGCAAGATCAGCGAACTGCGCTCGCCTGCGATCGCGCGCAGCCGATCGCCGAGCTCGCTCTCGGGCTCGACGAATGCGATGAGCGCGCGACCGCTCTCGATCGTTACCGCGTGCGGAGCGTCGGGCGCCGTCAGCACGGCCGAGCCCTCGAGCGCGCGACCGTGCTTCGAACTGCGAATGCTCAGCTGAGAGTCGAGGGCGACGATCAAATGAAACGCGTGATGCGCGTGCAGCGCGCTCGTCCCTCCCGGACCCTACGTCACCAGGGCCGAAGGCCATGGGCGCAACGCGCCTGCAGCGAGATCAGCAGTCCGCGGCAAGAGCATGCACGCATCATGTCACGGCCGTGCGGCGCGGTCAGTCGACCGGTCAAGGCACAGCGGCGTTCGCGGCCTCGGCGATCGCTCCTTCGGCATCTTCACGTAATAAGAAGCGCGCGTCGACCGCGGCGTTCGCGCTCTCGGTGAAACGCTGCACGTAGTCGTGCGTCGGATACAACGACTTCAATTGGTCTTTGTCGAACGGAGCTTCATAGCCTGCCAAGTAACAGATCAAATTCTCGCTGATGCTCGTCGCCGCGTTGCCGTACCACACGCCCGTCGGTACATCGATGAACGGCGTGCGAACGCCGCCCAACGCATTGCCTCGGTCGTCGACCGTCGTCGTCGTGCCCATGTGCATGATGCCTGCCGCTGATGGCGGCGGAACCGAGTCTTTACCCAGCGCTCGAAGTTGACCCGGGCCGCGTTCCACACCATTCCGAGCGGAACGGACTGCGCGGATACTTCATGCCCGGCGTCGGACGCATAGCCGACATAAAGCTGCGGCCCTCAGCCAGCGAAAACCAGCCTGTCGCGCCAGAGCGCCCAGAGCGCCGCCCGCACCGCCGCAGGGGCAGTGGTACCAGCAGCCGACTTCCACACGCTCACAGCCGTCGTGCTCGACTTCGCAGGTCTTGAGCTTCAGCTCGGCCTCGCCCGCGAAGAGCAGGTTGAAGACGGCCTTGGCGTCGGCTTGTACGTACCCGTCGAAGCCGCGGAAGCGCTCGTAGATCGAAGCGCCGTTTTCCTTCTCGAGGTACTCGAAGACAATGTGCGCACGGTCGGCGATCATCACCAAGAAGTGGCCCTCCTTGCAGGGCTGGCTGCCTTTCTCGTGGCTGGCGATCGGTTGAATGCACACGCCCGTTGCGTCGGTGGAAATGCAGAACGCAGTGGCCACTGCGTGCTTGCGCATGGCTGTGACGACCGACGTCGCGAGCGTGTCACCGACCCGCTTCTTCATGCGTGCCAGCGTGCCTCGGTCGATAGGGATGCCTTCACGCAGGTGTCTGCGAGCCTGAACAGCGGCATGCCCTTGCCGACGTTCTCCCATGATCACGTGCGCAGAGAGCGACGGCGCGATGATCGCGCGAGGCAGCATCTCGCTCGGCATCGCAGTGGTGATGACGTCCGTGGCGCCTTGCGCGTCGACGGTCTTATAGCGAACGCGGGCGATGAAGACGCGCACCTTGGTCGCGCGTTTGTGGCCGAGCTTGTACGATTCTTCGACGCCGTGGCGGACCACCTTTCCCTCGAGCACAAGCTGCTCAAGGTGCGGGTCCGCGATCTCGACGCGGTCCTCTTCCAGCGGAAGCTGACGCAGGTCGCGGCGGCCCGTACCGCGGTTGTCCTTGCGTTTGCCACGCTGCTTGCCGCCACGTGCCGGCTTGTCGTCGGGCCTCGGTTCATCGCTCTTGGGGAGCCCGAGCGTCCCTGCCAGTGCATCGAGCTCACGCAGCTTCGCCTCGAACTCGATGCGCAGCTGCTTCTCGTCGTCCGAGCGTTCCGCCATCCGGAGGTGCCTGGCCCGACACGGCCGACGCAGCCAGTCGCGCCGCCGGCTCGCCCAGCTCGACGCAGGCTCCACGTCGAGCGCGCCGCGACGACGAAGGTGTTGGTCGATGCGCCGGAGCGTCTGCTCGAGGAGCTCACCCACCTCCCGTGTCGAAAAGCGGCCGAGCTGTTGCCACGCGAGCTCACCGCCTTGCCGGGCCGCGCCGCGCTGTCAGATGCTCAAGTATCAGCCGCGCATGGGCGCTTCGCGCAGTGCCAGCCAGCGCGACAACGTCGGCTGGTTGATGCCCCGCCTCGCGACTCAAGCTTGCGTCGTGGCAAGTCGGGACCTTCACGGTCGCACCGCTGTTGCTGCACACCAGTGTTGGAGGTCGCTCAACTTCTACCGTCGCGAGTTTGCTGCACGACCTTCGATCGTGGCCTGGCACAGGACGGGATCGAGGCAGCTCGTCGCCGGATGAGAAACATGAACGGGAGCGCGAACGCAACGTGGAGATCCGCGGTGTGGCCGCCGAGCGAGCATCCGCTGCCGTGCACAGCGGGTGCATGGAACGTGGACTGCTGCGCAGCGGGTACATGGCATGTGCTCGTGTCGCCCCACGCGTCGCTGCAATCAGCCTCGGATGTTGCGGCTGGATCGGCGCAGCCCCAGACGTCGTCGTTGCAGTCGGTGAGCTCGCACGATGCGTCGCCACCAGCGCAGCGGTCCGCGTCGTCACTGGACCAGATGGCGTCGTCCGGATCACACGCAATACCGAGCGCGACGCCGGAGGCCTGCTGCAACCAGTCGAGGTACGGCGCGAGCGCGGTGACGACGGTGCGGCTCGCGCAGTTGTCTGCGCTGCCGCCGTCGTCGGCCGGCCCGCGGCGGCTGATGACGGCCACGAGCTGCACGCCGTCGGCGCTATAGACGCTGCCCCCCGAGTCTCCGTTGCATGCGCCGTGCGTGTCGTCGCCGACCACGAACTCGAGGTCGTGGTCGGCGTCGATGCGAACCTCGACCTGGCGCGCGATGCGTGCGTCTTGCTCGGCTGCGCTGCTGTAGCCGTGACCGACCAACCACAACGCGTCGCCCACACCCAACGTATCTGCGCAATCCGCGGGGACCTGCGCGGGCTGAATGTTGTCGACGGCCTGCGCCAACACGCAGAATGCGAGGTCTGCGGTGACGCCAGGCTGATAGTCAGGGTGCGCGCCGCACTGTGCGATCGGCACCGTCAGGGTCGCGTCGTCGGACGACGCGCCGAACTGCGCCTGCGTCGGGCCGTCCTCGAGGCAGTGCGCCGCGGTCACCAGCAAGGTCGGCGCCACCAGCGTGGCGTCGCAGGTCCCGATGATGGCGGTTGCGCTGGCGAGGTCCCCGTTCGCGGCACGCCCTCCCACGATGGCCTGTGCGATGACCTCGAGCGGTTCGGCCCACGCGACGTTGGACGAGAGCGCGAACGCAGCGACGAGAGGAGCGGCCCGACGCATGGCTCAGTAATCTCCGTCGTCGTAGCCGGCACTCCAGTCGTAGCCGGAGCTGCCGTCGTCCCAGATGCTCGGATCACTGTAGCCCGGGTCCGAGTCGCCCTGATCGCCGTAGCCGGAGTACGGGTCGTCCGCGTAGCCGCTGTTCGAGCCGTCGTAGCCGTTGTTGCTATCGCTGCTGGTGCAGTTCGGATCGTTCGGGTCGCAGCCTTGCTGATTCTGCGTCTGGCAGTCCGGGTCGTTGGGGTCGCAGTTCTGCTGACTCTGGCAGTCCGGGTCGCTCGGGTCGCAATTCTGCTGACTCTGGCAGTTCGGGTCGTTTGGGTCGCAGTTCTGCTGACGCTGGCAGTCCGGGTCGTTCGGATCGTTGGGGTCGCAATCCTGAGTCTGGCAATGCGGATCGCGCGGGTCGCACGGCTCGTTGCCAGCGTCGTCCTGGGGGCAAGCCTCTCCGCTGCTCGGATCGCACGGCTGCCGCTGGCAATCCGGGTCATCCTCGCCGCAGACCTCCATCGGGCAGTTCTCGTCCGTGCTCGGGTCGCAGTAGCCCATGCCGCCGTCGATCAACGCGGGATTGTCGCTCTGCGTGGCGAGGCCTCCGCCCACACCCGCGTCCGCAACGCCGCTCTGCGCGACGCTGCGGCTGGTGGTCGCTGGCTTGTTCGGCGTCGCCGGGTTGACGCTGGGGTTGGTGGTCGCGGCCTTGTTCGGCGTCGCCGGGTTGACGCTGGGGGTGGCGGTCGCTGGCTTGTTCGGCGTCGCCGGCTTGGGGAACGTGGTGCCCGGCTTGGGGATCGCACCGAAGCGCGGCGTGCTGGCCGACGGCTGGGTGGTGGGCGGCGGCACGTCCTTCAAGCGCGGCAGGCCGCAGTAGTTCAAGGTCTCACCGCAGCACTGGCTCGGACCCGGATTGGCGAGCGCCATGCAGGCGACCACCGGCAGGTTGCACGCATACTCGCAGGTCGAGTCGATGACCGGGTGCAGCCAGCTACTGGCCGTGCACCCGTGTTGCTCGTAACAACTGTCGTGGACGTCGCAGCACTGGCCTTTGTTCGAGCAGCTCGCCTGCATCCCGAGTTCCGGCCCGAGATCGCAGCCCCAGTCGTTGTTGGCTGCATACAAGCCGAGCTCTGCGCCCGAGATGCTCTTGTGCAGCATGATCGTGCTGTCGATCGCGCCCTGATAGGTGAGCACGTCGCCCGGCTCCGTCGGCACCTTGCGTGAGTCACTCACCTTCTTGACGCCGCCGTTGGACGCCGTGGTGAAGAGCGTGTGCTCGACGACCAACGTGTTGGACTGCTCGTCGAGCTTGTAGTCGGCCGCGAACGCGGTGCCGCCGTCGTCCTGCACCATGTCGACGTGGATGTGCCCCTCTCCGAAGTCGGTGGCGCGCGCTTTCAGACCCGAGGTGATGTTCGCGACGTGCGCGCTGCCGCCGTCGTCGTTCGGGGAGAGCGGCTCGGTCCCGATCGAGGGTGTGCTGCCGCCACTGCCGCACGCGGCAGCGCTGGCGATGATGCTCCAACATAACGATGCTCTGGTGACGCTTCCAACCATGCTCATGGCGATCTCCCGTTCAGGCAGTGCGAGCAGCGTCCCTTCACGAGGCGCCAAAGGTTCGCTGCGCAGCCGGGAACACGGCGGCCCCTTCGCAAACGTCAGGAAAAAATTGCGCGGACCGCGCGAATCGTGAGAGCCCCGCGAAATCGCTGGGCTGTCGTGCGAGCAGCCGAGGGAGGCCCGCTGTGATAGCGTCTCCGCATGGACGTCGGTCCCCCGTCGAGCTCCCCTGTGCCGCGGGCGCGCTGTGGCCGCTACGTCCTGGGCCACGAGCTCGGGCGCGGCGGCACCGGCATCGTGTTCGCGGCGCAGCACGACGACGGTCGTCGGGCCGCGGTGAAGGTACTGTCACCCGCGCTATCGGAGAGCCGGCAGGCCGTGTCGCGTTTCTTTCACGAGGCGCGCTCGGCGGCACGCGTACAAGATCCCGGCGTGGTCGAGGTGTACGATGTGGGCTACGCGGACGACGGCCGCGCGTTCCTGGCGATGGAGTTGCTCGAAGGTGAGAGCCTGGCCAGTCGTCTCCT
>CAZYWR010000432.1:0-6087 GCA_964651185.1 uncultured Polyangiales bacterium | reverse complement strand
AATCTTCTGCGTGGAAG
The DNA here is from genome assembly GCA_964651185.1 of uncultured Polyangiales bacterium. Taxonomy (GTDB): domain Bacteria; phylum Myxococcota_A; class Polyangia; order Polyangiales; family DASUME01; genus DASUME01. The sequence continues at coordinate 6,070 of CAZYWR010000432.1, read as the reverse complement.
GTGCGATTCACGCAACTCAATTACGACGCGGACTTCGGCACAAGCTTGGCCGGAACCGAGCCTACTCTTTTGGTTGGCGACTATAACGTGCAGGCCACAACAGCGCCGTCCGACGTATTCAGCGACTTTCTTCAGGGGTTCAAGACGAAGGTGCGGCTCCTAACGTGGTGCGAACGTGCGTGTGGCTCTGAATCGACGCCGACCGCGTTCACGAAGGGCGACAACCCGATCCACATCGGGCAAGTAGAAGGGGCGACGAGGTTGCGTCCAATCGCAAACCTGAGCGGGCAACGAGACGGTGATCCGAACTCGACCATCATCTCGGTGCCCGGTCAAAACCATCCCGCGGTCGGCGTGATGTTTGGGTTGGACAACGCGCCCACAAACCAAGTCAAGCCCTGTCCTCAGGACTGCTCGTCGGGACAGACAGCTTGCGCGTCCGCGTGCGTGAACCTGAACTCGGACGTAGCGAATTGCGGGTCGTGTTTCGCCCAATGCACGGGCAACACGCGCTGCTTCAGCGGACGATGCGAATGCGAGACGGGCGCGCAAGACTGCGGCCACGGATGCGTAGCACTCGGGACAAATGAAAACTGCACCGGCTGCGGAAAGCCGTGCGCGAGCGGGCTGGTGTGCTGCGGCGGCGTCAACCCGCACTGTGGCACCGGACAGCCTGATCCGGAGTGCATTCAAACGTGTGCAAAGTCAGCCGAGGATTGCATGGCGCGATGCGGTTCACCGGGATGCAAGCAGGAGTGCGGAAAGCACGAGGCGGCCTGCAAAAAGAACTGCCGCGGCTGTTGACGGGCCAAGGTGCTCTTGAGATTTGAGCACCCACTGGAGCTGCTCAAGGTCGGCCGACCGCGGGTCGATTGGGATCTGGCCGAAGTAGAACATGATATGGACAGAGCCTAACTCAGCACGAAATGCTCGTAGGCTAGGTTGAACTCCTCCTCCTAATGCGGGCGTGTGCCTGATGCGGGTCTTCTTCATTGCCTTGTGCTCCTCGGTTCGAGGAGCAGTCCCCTTTCGCCACCTTGCTCGCCGGTCCGAAAACGGGCTCCACTTCAGTCCATGAGATTCACTTGGTGAATGCCAGAGCGCAGCGCGCTTCACCGATGCGCAGCGTCGATTTGTCGTATGCTGCTAACGCATGGACGACTCCGCGCCCGGCGACCCGAAGCCAACCCGAGCTGAGTGTGCGGCACGATCGATTGTGCACAGCAGATCGACAGTGTGTTTGCGATCTGCCCGGTTATGTTCGCGAGGGTGGCGTGTTATGGCGCATCGGAACTGCTGAGCGTGAAGGCTCTGGACCTGGTCCGCGACCAGGAGGAGCGACGAACCTTCGCGCTCGTTTGGGAGAAGTCATGACGCTTAACCGCGAACGAGCCTTCGCAAGTTTGCTTCTTGTTTCCGCTTCCTCTTGGCTCCTGACAGCGGGATGTGGCACCGGCGACGAGCCCGAAGCCAGTCAGGCCGAGGATTCGCCGAGCCGTGGCTCCAACTCGGAACGGGACGCTGGTCGCGCAAAGGCCGACAGTGGGGCCGATGCCGGTCGTCGCTCGTCGACGAGCAACACGGATGCGGCGGCGACGCGCAGCTTGGACGCCGCGCCAATGGACAGCGAAGACCCCGAACGTCCGATCGATGCGTCCCGATCCACGCCGGATGCGGGCCCAGTGGAGGCCGGAACGGACCCACGGGATGGATCTCCTCAGGGCGGAGACGCGAGTTCGCCGGGCGGCACGTGCCCGCATGTGCAACTCAAGGGAACGGATGTATGCACGATCGGGGACTCCTGGCTCCAGATCCCCGGCAATCAGGTAACCACCCTGGAGGCTCACATGCAGCAGGCCGGCGTGCTCCCCGCAGGCGATCATTTTGATCGGCGCGAGGTGAGCGGAACGACCCTTCCGGCCATCATCGCTACCTACGACAGCAAGCCTATGAACTGTAAGATTCTAGTTATGGACGGCGGAGGTATCGACCTATTTGTCACGCCCGCCGGCGACCAAGCCTCGATCGCTCCCGTTGTCCAACAGTTCAAGGACTTCCTGGAGAAGGTCAAATCCGATGGCTACGTGCAGCACATCATTTACAGCCTCTATCCGGTGATTCCGTCGACCCCGAATCTGAACGTGAACATGAAGCCGGGCTTCTCCGAAGCCTGCGAAGCCAGTGAGGTAGACTGCCATCTCGTGGATCTCGAGCCGTTGTTCATGGGTCAGCATTTTGGTTTCGATCAAACCCACCCCGACGAACAAGGTGGCGTCTTGATCGGCGATGCTTGGTGGAAGGCGATGCAGGAGAACTGCATCGCACAGTGAGCGCCCGTCAGGGCGCCGAATGGCGTAAGGGGTGGCGCGGGGCACCGGCCGCATACTGCGCCTCGAACCCCGTGGCTCGGAAGGCACTTCGGAGTTCCTGCAGGAAGAGCGTCACGCGGGCTGGAGGATGGGTGCCAGAGGGTATGCAGGCGTGGACCAGCACCTTCCGGCCACGCCATTCTGGCAACACGTGGACCATGCGTCCGCTTTGCAGATCGTCTGCCACCATCTGCGCAGGAACCACGGCAAAACCAGCTCCCCCCACCACCAGCGAGCGGATCGCATCGCCTGTGTTGGCGAGAATGCGCGCCTCCTTGGGCGCGAGCCGCTGCAAGGCACCGCGCGTGTTGCGAAACTGGTGGCGGTTGCTCGCGGGAATCGCGGGGTGGGCGATCCAGGGCGCGCCCGCCAAATCCTTCGGTTGATTCGCCGCGCGCCAGCGTCGTGCGAGCCGCGGCGCTGCGACGATGATCTCCATGTCCTCGCCGAGCTGCGTGGAAACCAAACTGGAGTCCTTCGGCACGTTGACGGACAGCATGGCGTCGAGCCTGTGCGCGATGAGGTCAGTCTTTTCGTCGGTGAGTACGAGCTCCGCGCGCAGCTCTGGGTATAGCGAGCACAGGCGGGCCACGGCGGGCGCGACCAGCAGTGCGCCCAGATCGACGGGCGCGGCAACTCTGAGCACACCACGGGGCACTTCCTGCTTCGACTCCGCGATTTGTGCCACTTCGTTGGCCGCACACAGCATGCGATCGGCGGCGGTCAGGACGTCATGACCGGTCTGCGTAAGCGCCAGGCGGCGCGTGGTCCGTTCCAGGAGTCGCGCTCCGAGGGCCTCCTCGAGCAGCCGCAAGTGAGTGCTGACCAAACTCTTCGAGATGGAGAGGCTGTGCGCCGCTTTCGTGAACGATCCGTCGCGACAGACTTGGACGAAAGTTGCGATCAAAGGGAGGTGTCGAGGTGAGAGCATGGGATCACCGGGCGGCCGACGGCGCATCGCGCTGGCGTGCGCGCGCAGATACCTGAGCATGGACAAATGTGCCGGCGATGCCAACCATCTTCACCGAAGTATGGCCGGCGTTGCAGGTGATCAGCTATCGCGGATATCGCGGTTGCGGTGAGCGACATCGCGACCTTGACCAAGCGCGCGGACGAGGTGTTGCGCCGTACCGTAGGGAGCATGCGTACGGTGCTCGAGACAGCAGATCTTCACCTACATCGAGCTGCAGGTGCGGGAGGCGCTCAAGGCGCACCGCGCTCTTGCAGGTCCAGCGCAGCGGCGAAGTCGTCAGACGCCCGGCGTAGCCGGGCCCCACACGTATTTGTGGAGCTGCAGGTTCACGCGCACTGGCAGGGCGTCCGCGAGCACCCAAGCGACGAGCTCGCGAGGGTCGAGCACGCCGTGGACTGGTGAGAACAGCACGTGCTTCACGCGCGCGTGCAGCGCCTCGCGAACGGTGAGCGCGCGCGCCCACTCGTAGTCAGCGCGATCCGCGAGCACGAGCTTGAGCTCGTCGCGCGGCGTGAGCAGCGAGAGGTTCTCGAGGCGATTCTTCGCGCTCTCCCCGCTGCCGGGCGCCTTCACGTCGACGATCCGATGCACGCGCGGATCGATCGCCGAGATATCGCGCTCGCCGCTCGTCTCGATCAGGACCGTCTTGCCAGCATCGCACAGCTCGCGAAGCAGCGGGATGACCCCCGCCTGGAGCAGCGGCTCGCCACCCGTCACCTCGACCAGCGGCGTGTTCAACGCCAGTGCGCACCGCAGGACCTCCGCGCGCGCGAGCTTCTCACCGCCATGGAACGCTTGCGGCGTGTCGCACCAGCTGCAGCGCAAGTTGCAGCCCGTGGTGCGTACGAACGCGCAGGGCAAGCCTGCAAACGAAGACTCGCCCTGAATGGAGGCATAAATCTCGTGGATCACCAGCACGTCATCGCGCATCGCCGCCACGATTCTAGCAGCCGTGCCCCGCGTCCGCTTGGACAGCGCCGAGCCTATCCATCCGCGGCGCGCGTTTCCGAGAGGCGTACGTCGTCGACAAGCTTCAAGGAAACGGGAAGCTCAGACAGGCCAGCTTGGGGCCCGCTACGCCGCCGTCTCCCGTGAGGTGGTCGTGGACGATGATGGAGTTCGCTTCGCCGGAGCCCGGAACCCAGTTCACGAGCACCGCGGCATGACCGTGCCCGTCGGCGTTCGTCGTGAAGTCGAGCCAGACCTCGTTCATCGGGTTCTCGTAAGCCGGATCGTTGGGGGCCGCGTCCGCGGGCGCAGGCATGTGCTCGTAATGCCCTCCTCCCTCCATCATGTCGCACGGGAGTTTGTGGAGGTGAGCGCCGAAGCCTCGGTTCGCCGGCAGGCCCGTGACGCCCAACGTCACGCGCATTCCGTTCGTTGTATGCTCGGCGCCGGCGCTGCCTTGGATGTCTGCCGCGGGATTGGCACTGCCGTCCATGTAAGGATCCGGGAACACGACCCAGTCCGCGTAGCTCGTCACGATGACGGTCGCGGCGTACGCAGCGCCGGCGTCCTTGGGCGTGTCCATGCCCAACACGGGCTGAGCATCGGCGATAGTCGCGTAGGCCGCGTCGGTGCTCGTGCTGGCGGCATCGGCTATCGATTGCACGGAGTCGCCAGTGGCGCGCGCGGCGTCGGTCTGTGAACGTGCCGCGTCGACGGCGGCACGCGCGGCGTCGTTCGCGGCATGCCCGGCGTCAGCAGTCGCAGGCGTACTGCTGCCGGATTGATGCGCTGCATCGACTCCCGCATCGGAGCCATGGCGTTCATTGCCGCTCGTCGCGCGATCCTCGCTGGTCGCTTGATCGTCGCCGCCGCAACCGGCAGCGATCGCAGCAACCACCGAAAGAAGTCCGATCGTTTCGCGCATGCGTCTCCTCTCCAAACGCTCGGTCGCACTCTAGGCCGCCATCGCGCGAAAAGGAAGCGTTGGCGAAGTGACCGTGCGCGCCACGGGCTCCGGCGTGCGCGCGCTCTCCTTTTCGTAGGCCTGGAGTGCGACCGGTCCATAAGGCGTCGCGAAGAGCTCGCCGAACAGGCGATTGCCGCGCGCGCCGAGCTCCGGACGGCGCGGCTCGAGCGAGGCGAGCAGCACCGGATCTGCGCCGTCGGGTGCGACGTGCTCGATCACCGCGCGGCGCGCGGCGCCATCGCGCGTCTGCACGTACAGAGCGAGCTCACCCTGTTCGCCCTCCGGAACGACCAGCGTCATCGGCATCGCCTCTTTGTGCACGTCGAGCAGGCGCTCGCCGCGCGCGCTTTTGATCCACAGGCGGGTCTCATCGGCGCCCAGCACCACACGGTGACCGCGCAAGGCAGCGCTCGAAAAGAGCGGCGCGTCGCGATCGCCGCGCGGGCCCCGATAAAACCGGTGCGGCCGCAGCGACTCGCGGGCGATACCGCGGTTTGCGCTCTCGAAGAAGCCGGCCAGCTCGAGGTAGGTGATCGCTCCGTCTGCGTCGACGTCTGCGCCGCCGCTCAGCCCCGAGCGGACCTCGTGGCTGAATACGCCCGACTCGAGCTCCGACCACTCGAACACCTCGCTCTCGCTGTTAGTCGAAAGGAAGAGACCGACTTCGGGGTGGCGCGCCGAGAAGCCGAACGCCATGTCCTGAGGAGTCGCCCAGCGCCGCCCGCCCGGCTTGCGCGGGTTCATGACGAAGAAAGAGTTACAGCTGTCGAGCAGCACGTGCTTGGTGTCGGCCGGGAGCTTCTCGATCAGCTC
>CAZYWR010000431.1:0-6338 GCA_964651185.1 uncultured Polyangiales bacterium | reverse complement strand
CCCGCGTAGGGGATCGTGATAGAGTCCGTCGCCGTAAACGCCAATACCTCATGATGGGAGGACGACCAGTGATCAGCTCGATTCGTCATGGCCTGGTAAGCGCTGTCGCGCTGTGCGGCTTCTTGATCGGCTGCGATCAATCCAAGGCCGAGCTCGACTCCACCAAGCAGGAGCTCGAGTCACATAAGCAGCAGCTGCAAACCGTCAGCGCCGAGCGCGACTCGTTGAAGAGCGAGCTCGAGTCCACCAAGCAGCAGCTGAGCGCGACGCAGCAGCAAGCTGCCGCCGCTGCGGCCCAGCCGGCGGCCGAACCTGCTCCGGCTCCTGTGGCCGAAGAGCACAAGAGCACGCACCATGCGGCCAAACCCTCCGCCGCACAGGAAGAGAAGAAGGAGGAGATCAAGCAGAAACATCGCTCGATGTAGTGGAACCAAGGAGAGAAACATGCTTCGGACGAGTTTCCTGTCGCTTGCAGTCTCGGGCGCAGTGTTGGCAGGTTGCGGCGGCGATGAGAACGAAGGAGACGGGGGCGCCGACAGTGGTACGGACGCCCATGTCGCCATCACAGACGGCTCCGTGGAAGGCGGCAGCAACAGCGATGCGGCCGCGGGTGATGCAGCCGTCGCGCATTTGCAGTCTGGCACTTACAACGTTTCGAACGTCGTCAAGGTGACCGACGGTTGTGGTCTCGCGCTTGAGGACGGCACGTTCAAGACACTCCAGCTGGCAAACACCGGGACCGAGCTGTCCCTCGGCACGAAGTACGACGACACCACTGACCCAAAGTGGAATCCGGCAGGGTATGGCTTGGGCACGGGTCCGTGGACGACGTCGACGACCACGACGCTCATGTCGAGCGCGCACGTGAAGATCACGGACGATGGCTGCGAGTTCGATGTAGCTCGCACCACCCACGTGACCTTCACCGGCAATAACGCGGTCTCGATCGACTATACGGACACCGAGCAGAGCCAGACGATGGCCTGCAAAGCGGCCAACGGCGAGTCCACAGCCACGTGCACCAGCCAGTACACGTTCAATCTGACGAGGGCAGAGAATCAATGACGCGCATCTTCACGCTGTTGACGTTTGGCGCATTGCTCCTGATGGTCGGCTGTCACCACAAGAAGCATTCGCAGACGCCTGAGCCAACCCAAGCGATGCCGGCGCCCATGGAGCCCGCACCGCCGCCGCCTCCTGCCGAGCCCGCAGGTCCCGTGCAAGGGCCACCGCCCTGAGCGGGTCGACTTTGGTCTGACCTGCTCCATCCAGGCTGCGCGCTCGCGCCCCGCGATGCTGATGCGTATGGGGTGCCCGGGGACGAGCGGGCATGGAGCCAGATTAGGCGCGATTGTTTGGCGCGCCGGCCATCACTGAAGCTGCCAGGTCCCTTCGATGGGCCCAAAGGGCGCCGACAGCACGCCTGCCGTGCCGAGATCGCCCGTAAACAACGTGCCGCTCAGCGCGTAAGGGATCGCGAAGCTCAGCCGTTGCCCCTGGCGCAGCTGCTCGGCTACTTGGCCGGCGAGCTGCTCGAGCAGAGGCAATAGCTGCTGCGGATCAAACGCCAGGCGCACGATCACGTCGATCGAGCTGCTCGCCAGCACCTGCGGTGCTTTGATGCCGAGCGGCTCGCCGCTCGCGAGTCGCGCGCCTTCCGCGATCACCATCCTGCCGAGTGCCTGCGCGATCTCTGCGCGCGAGGTGACGTCGGTCGCGTTGGCGGGACAGGCGTGCGGATCCTGCGCTCCGCAAGCGGGATCGCTCGGGTTACACATCGAGACGCAGACCGCACCGAGCTGACTCTGCTGCTGGCCCGGGAAGACGTTGACGGCGGTGAGCGCAGACGCGAGCGGGATCGGGATCTGATTCGGATTCTGTACGTTGAGGCGAACGTCGAACGAGATCTTCGTCTGCTCCGGTGGGGGCGGGGCGCCGAAGAACGGCCGACAGATGAGGTCGGAAGCCGCGCCCAGATTGAGCCTCGACGACAACACGCGAGGACAAAAATACGCGGTCAGGACCTGTTGGGACGGCGCCTGAGCCAGGGTGACCTCCTTGAGCGAGACGCTCGGAGGCTGCAGAGCCGCCGCCGTGTTCAGCAGACTGCTGAGCTGCGCACAGCTGGAGAGCGACAGCATGAGCGCGAGCGCCCAGGCGGTGCGAAGCGCGGGCGTGATCTTCATCGAACCGCTCAGGGCGCCTGGCAATTGGGCGTGCGACCTTCGGCACGGGCTTGCTCGTAGATCGGTAACACGTCGTTCAGGCTGTTCTGCAGCGCCTGCAGACGGTCCGCGTCGGCCGGGTGATCGGAGAGGATCGCGGGCGTTCCGCTGCCACCCAGCGCGGCCATGTTCTGCCACAACGTCAGACTCTCGCGCGGATCGAAGCCGGCGTCCGCCATCAGCTTCTGACCGAGCTTGTCGGCCTCGGACTCTTGCATCCGGCTGAACGGCAGCACGACGCCGACCTGGGAGCCTATGCCGAGCGCGCCGAGGGCGATGTTGCGCGTCGTGGGGTTATTCATGAGCTCGCCGACTGCGCTCATGCCCAGGTTCAACGCTTCCTGCTGCGACACGCGCTCCGCGCCGTGGCGAGCGACGACGTGCGACACCTCGTGCCCGAGCACTGCCGCCAGCTGGCCGGGCGTCTTCGCGACGGGCAGGAGCCCCGAATACACGCCTATTTTGCCGCCGGGCAGCGCGAAAGCGTTGACCGTCTTGTCGTCGGCAAACACGACGACCTCCCAGTTCGCGTTGACGTTCGCGCGCGCGGTGATGGCTTGGGCGACACAGTTGACATAACCGTTGAGCGCGGGATCCTGCGTGGCGGGTTGTTGTGCTTGCAGCTGCGCGAAGGACTGCGCGCCGAGATCGTTCATCTGCGAGTCCGGGACGATGATGAACTCACGCCGTCCGGTCGGTGAATGGATGCAGCCCGCGCCCGCGAGGATGGACAGCGCCGCGCTGCCCAGCACGGCGCTTCGAAGACTGCGCGGCTTTCGTGTCTGGTGCGTAATCATGGTCGGGAAGATTATCATTTCACTTCGATGCGCGCTCACTCGAGTGCCCGCGTCAGTCGTGCAGCGCGGACGCCCAGGCGCAAAGCTCGCGCAACGTCCCTTGCGCGGCCGGCGGCGCCCTATGGTGGAACGAGCTTCGCGCGCGCTGCACTCACGGCACCACGCAGTTCAGCCGAAAGCCGGACCCGCTAGCGGCTGGCGCATCGCAGGCCTCGAGGAAGGTCTCGCTCTCGAAGCGCTCATAATCAACGGGCCAAGTCCAACAGCCATGCTCGCGATACGAGGCTTGGAGACGTTCTGCGAGCGCCGCCTGCGTGGGCAGCTCGAACCAGCGGCCGAAGCGCGGCAGCACGGGCGCAGCGAGCGGCATCGTGCGATGCGCGACGTAGCCCGAGTGGAACTGGCGAAAGGCGAACTCCGGCCGCAAGCTGTCCACCACGCGCGCCACTTGCGCATGATCGGCGTGGCCGTACTCGCCCCAGGGGTTGTGCGTGAAGACGGTCGCGAACCCGCGCAGCTCGCGCGCGAGCGCCTCGCGCAGCAAAGAGAACGATCGCCGGTAGCGGTCGCGACGTTCTTCGGTAGCTTGAGGCGCGTTCAAGTGCAGACCCAACTCATCTGACTGCGGCCGCGACCAGTCGACCAGGTGAAAGGTGCACGGCTCCGGGAAACGCAGCGCCGTCACGTTCGGCAGCGGATAGGACGCCACGACGGCGCGGCGACCGGGGCCGAGCTCTGGATACTCGTCGCAGTCTTCGAAGCAGAGCACCACCTTCGTCGCGCGCTCGAGGATCGAGCTGAACCACAGCACTTCGTCGTCTGGGTGTGCCACGACGATGCAGCTCTGGCTCAGATCGGGCGGGTTTGCTTCAGCCATGAAAGCGGAGTCCTCTTCGACGCGGCACCCACCGCCGCACATCCTCTGATGGGCGACCTATTCCAGACCGTCGCCGGACAAGAGCGGAGACAGATCTTTGTCGCTGCCGCGCAAAGTCGAGCCGTCGAGCGAGTTGGCGTCGACTTGGGAGAGATCGATGGGCGGTGCGAACACGCGGTCGTGAAAGGCGGCGAGCAGCTTGGCGGCGAGATCGTCGGCGCCTTCGTTGGCCTTGGCTTCGGCGTGGGCGCAGGCGAGCTGCGCGCCGGACGCGCCGATCAGGCACGCTTCGCCGCGCGCGCGGTCGGCGTGGACCTCCACGTTCAGCCCTTGCGCTCCCAGATCGAAGCGCGGCGAATGGCCGAGCCCGGAGAGGAAGCTCTCGCTCACCGGATCGGACGTCGCCGCTGCGCGCACCGGCAGGCGCAGCGCGAGCCGGCGCAGCACGCCTGGGTCGATCTGCATGGCACGCTCGAAGTCGCGCTGCGCGGCCGCGTGCGACCCCTGCTCCTCGCGGAGGCTCGCGAGCAGCGCGAGCACGCGCGCGCGCAGCAGCTGTTCGGCGGATGGCAAGGTCTTGTCGGCGCGCGCGAGCAGCTGCTCTGCCGCGCGCTCGTCGGCGGCGAGCCACGCGGCTTCGCCCTCGAATGCGTCGTAGTACGCGGGCGCGGCGCTGCGCTGGTCCTCGCTGCGCGCGATCTGGATCGCGGCGCGCCCTGCGCCCGCTCCCACCGCCCGCACCAGATCGCCCGCGAGCCAGGGCGGCATCACCGCCGAACGCGCGGTGCCGATCTCGAAGCTGCCCGCCAGGCGGTCGTCTTGGCTGACCGCGCGCACCGCGCGCCGCGCGCTGATCCACCCCTGCGCGCGCTCGACCAGCGCCTCGCCCTCCGCCCAGAGCCGCCGATACCACGGGCGCGCCGCCGCGTGCTCCAAGCTGCGCTCGGCCTTCAGCACGTGGGCGGAGCGATCGAGCAGCGCCGCGACCGTGTGATCCTGCGCCGGGTCGCGGCTGTTGTGCCCGCGGCGATCCGGCGCGACCAGCCCTTTTTGCGTGATGCGCAGCGCATCGTCGGAACGCCCGAGCACGACGAAGAACGAGCTCAAGGCGCGCCGATTTTCGTTGCGGTCCGACTCGCGCACGTGCGGCGGCCGGGCCGCCCGGTAGCCAGCGATCTCGCGCAACGCCGACAGGGCCTCGGAGAGGCGCGCCTCGCGCAGATAGAGCTCGGTCAACTCCGACCAGGGATTGCCGTACCAAGCGTTGGCGACCTCCGTGGCTTCGCGGTCGATGCGCTCGGCTTCGTCGAGCTTGAACACCGAGCGCGAAGCCTCGGCGAAGTTCATCAGGTCGGCCGGGTCTTGCTCGGTCCCGAGGCTCTTCGCGTTGTCCATCGCGCGCTTGCAGGCGACGTAGCTCTGGTCGTCGCGGCCGGCTTCGAACTCGATCGCGCACAGCGCGTTGAGCGCGATCTCGCGCTGGCGCGGGTCGTCGGTGGCGAGCCCTTCGGCCGCGGCGCGGCGGGCGGCGTCGAAGCGGCGCAGCTTCATCAGCGGCCAAGCGCACTCGGCCAGGTGATCGGGCTCGTACAGCTCGTTGTAGCGCGCGAGCAGCGCGAGCTTCTTGTCGTGCTGCTCGATCTCGCCATAAGCGTTCGCGAGCGAAAGCAAGATGCGCGTGTGCCAGCGCCAGGGCTCGTCTTCGCGCGGCGCGGGGCCAAACTTGTTTTCGAAGAGCGTGCGGGCCTGCTCGAAGTGGAACACGGCGCGCGGGAAGTTGGCCTCGGCGTCGTGCTCGACCTCTCCCATCACGTAGTGCGCCACGTACGAGGTCGGCTTGCGCTGCAGGATCTTCTCGGCGAGCTCACGCGCGCGAATGAGCTTGCCAGAGAGCAGGTCGTAAAACGCCTCGAGCTCCTCACCGCTCGCCTCGAGCCCGGAGGGCGCCTCGAGCAGGGCCGAGAGGTCCTGCGCTTTCGTGATGGCTGGGCGCGCCAGCACGCACGCGCACGCGACGACGCCTGCCCACGCGCAGGCGCGCAACGCGGCGCCTGCCCGCGGGCGCATCAGCAGACGCGCAGACGCGCGCACGCGCGCGCTCGGCCGCAAGCGCGCGCGCGCGCACGCGGACGTGCGCGCTCGACCTGCCTTCCCCGCCGCGCTGCGCGCTCGCATCTCCACCTTCAACGCGCGCGACTCAAGCGCGCGAGCCGCTCCACTTGAGGCACGAGCGCGTCGCGTACCACCGGACCCACGTCGTCTACGCCGGGCGCGGGCTCGATGCGATGCTGGAACACGTGCGGCGCGAGCGCCGCGACGTCTTCGGGGCTGACGTAATCGCGTCCTCGCAGCAACGCGCGCGCCTGCAGCGCTGGCAATAGCAGCACCAACGAGCGCGTGGACACGCCGCTCAGAAGACGCGCGTCGTTGCGCAGCGCC
>CAZYWR010000430.1:0-7028 GCA_964651185.1 uncultured Polyangiales bacterium | reverse complement strand
GCTGGCGATCGCGCTCACCGGCGGCTGCGGCTCCACGAACGAGCGCGCGAGCGGGAGCGCTGCGGAGCAGGACGCAGGCCGCGATGCAGGCCGCAGCGCGACCCCAGATGCGCGCGCACCAAGCGCGAAGGGAGACGCGCGCGGCGCGGCGGATGCCCCGAGCACGGGCGTCGGCACGCACGCCGACGCGTCCGGATCAGGAGACTGCGAGCAAGGATTCAGCGAGCTCCCGAACGGACAAGGCGGCACGAACGTAGAGCAAGTCTGCTACGGTAGCGCGCTCGGCTTCGACAAGGCACGCTCGCTCGCGGCGTTCCAGACCACGCTCTATCCCGTGCTCAGGACGCACTGCGCCGCCTGCCACAGCACCGAGACCCACGCCCAGGCGCCGATTCACTCCGACGTCGATCCCGCGCTCGCCCACGAGTACGCGCTCACGCGCGTGAACTTTCGCCAACCGGCCGACTCCAAGTTCGTGGTGCGGATGGGCATCGACCGCCACAACTGCTTCGGGACGAGCTGCAAAGACGCGAGCGCGCAGATGCTGTCGGCGGTGCAAGCCTGGGCGCAAGCGGTGGCGGACATGCTGCCCGCAGCGCCGCGGCCCGTGCCCGAAGGACAGATGATCGACGAAGCTCAGGTGACGCAATGGATCGCCGCAGACCGGGCCGCCCTCCCCGCCGCGGACGCTGCGTTCATGCAATACACGTCGCTGCACGAGCTCCACAATGCTGGCGTGAGCGCGGACGAGCTCAACGTCGCGCGCGTGGCCGTCTCGAAGGCGCTGAATTCGACCGCGCGCTGGGCCCCCGAGATCGCGAATCCGGTCGACGTCAACGGCAAAGGCATCGTCTACCGCTTCGATATCCGCGATTACTGGGGCTACAACAAGGGCGTCACCAAGCTCCATTTCGGCGGGTCAGACGACGATCTGTTCTTTGGCAGCAACAAGACCGACGTCGATGGCAACGTGGTGACCAGCGCGGTGATGAACCAGCGCTTCAACTTCGCGGCCGACGTCTCCCAAGATCCCGCGTTCGCGCAGACGATCTGGAAGCGTGTGCTCGACGGAAACATCGAGGGCGCGGTCTCGAGCGGATCGATCCCGGCCAACATCGCAGGCTTCAAGCCTGACTACGTCGAAGCGAGCCAGCTCGTCTACACGCTCACGCGCCCTGACGTCTACAACGCGATCATGGTGATCCCCTGGTACGCGAACGAGCTCGAAGACGAGCTCGGCGTGGTGCGCGACAAGGGCCCCGAGTCTTACCAATACATGGTCGCGCAGGAGGCGATTACGGTCGACTCGCGGCTCTTTTACCGGGCGCGCACCAAGTCGGGCGGTTTCTATTGGAAGACCTTCGACATCTTCACGGGCCAAAACGACACGGCGCACCCCGAGAAGATGCGCTTCCCGTTTTGGGCGCACCCCATCCCCAAGTTCATCGCGGGGACCGGCGGCGGCGTCACGGCGCAGACACTCAGCTTCATGGCGACCCTGGCGCAGCCGCTCAAATCACAGATCGACGGCAATCCAGATCTGACCCAGAGCTGCGAACCGCAGAGCAACTTCGGCGGCGACCAGTTCTACAATTGCCGCTACTACACCGGCCAAGACGGGCTCCAGCAGTCGGCTGAAGAGTCGATCTGGGATCTCCCCAACGGCCTTCAGGGCTACGCGCTGTTCGGCGGCTTCAACCAGCGCCGGGTGGACGCCTTCGTGAACATCGTGCGCGATCCGCGCATCCAGCGGAACGCCCCCGATCAGACGCTGACGAAAGCCCTCGGCTTCGCGGTGCCCGACCTGCGGCTCAACCAAGGCGGCTCCTGCATCGGCTGTCACATCGACGGCCTCAACCGCGGCAACAACGACCTGCGCGACTGGCTCGAGACCGGAAACCTCCCGACCGGCGACACCGGCGCGGACCCTTGGACGTCGGACGAGACCACGAAGGCGAACGTGCGCACCCTCTACCCCCCCTCGAGCGTGATGCGACCGCAGATGGAAGACGACCGCCGCGTCTATCTGCGCGCGATGGCCAAGATCCGCAGCGGCATGGTTCTCGGCGACGACAAGAACGTGCGCGTCGAGCCGATCGTATGGTCCTTCGAGTGGGCGCAAAAGCACTACAATTACGCCGCCACGCGCTCGAATTAGGCTCTCTCCTGCGCGCTCGCAAGGCACCTGCAGCCTCCGCGGTCGCCACCCATGCGCTCGACGCAGTTGTTCGCCGACGACTGTGCGTGGCGGTGACCAGCGCGCCCCCGAGCAGCAGACGACGGCGCGCTGAGGTCGTGATCATCACGCGTTGAACATGAACGCTGCGCTACCCCGCCGCTACACGGCTCCGTGAACCGGATACCACACAGGTGTCGGGGATACACTCGAAGTCGCCCTTGCCAGCGGATATCACTCCGTCAGTCCCGCAGGAGGGCCGCGCGGCTGGCCTGACGAAGCTGAAGATCTCGGCATCGAAGAGACGTACGTGACCATTCGCGCGGCGGTGCGCGCCGATGGTTCGATCACGAACGTCGAGGTCGTCTCGGCTCCAGGGCACGGCTTCGGCATGCGAACCGTCTGGTGCGCCCGCTCGAAGGTAAGGTTCGACCAACAAAGTGAACGGCGTGACGCGGCCATTGCGCCTCCACTTCGTGCGCGAAGCGTAAGAGGCGCCGGCGCACCTATGAGCGCGACCGAACTTTTGCGCTAGGGATCTCGCGGGTGCTTCGCACGCGCAGCGCACCTCTCCTTGAGCCTTTGGCTCACGCCTTCGAACTTCGCTAAAAACCGAGGGCGCCTGCCGCTGCGGGAGGCAGCTCGCGACGGAGGCAGCGGATGATTGAACTCACCACGGACGATCTAGCGGCGTTCGCCCAATCGCTGAATGGGCTCGGCAACGTGGATCGCCCCGCCTACGAGGCCGCGCTCGCGCTCTTTCGCGCGCGTGAGCTCGAGCGCGGCCAGTACCTGCTGCGCGCCGGAGAGGTTGCGTGCGAGGTGGGCATTCTCGTGTCAGGTCTGTTGCGCGAGCACTTTGTCACGTCCGCGGGCGTGGAGAGGACCAAGAGCTTCATTTGTCCGAATGATTGGACCGGCTCGCTCGCCGACCTGTTGACGGGTCAGCCCGCGCGCACCTTCATCGCGGTCGAGCGCCGCTCGCGCGTCTTGGTAGCGCCTTATCGCGAGCTGCGGGCGCTGGAGCTGGGGTTTCCCGCCCTGGCGCAGATCGGGCGCGGCTTCGCGGAACGGCTCCTCGTCAGTAAGGCGGAGCGCGAGTATCAGCTCCTGTGCTTCGATGCCGAGGCCCGGTACGACGCGTTTCTCGCGAGGTACGCGGAGCTCGAGCAGATCGTCTCGCAACGATACATCGCCTCGTACTTGGGCATCACGCCGATCCACCTGAGTCGATTGCGACGGCGCCGAGCGCGCAAGCTCGGGCGGACGTCGTAGCTTCTTGACCTAGGTTAACGATCCAACTCTGCGGGCGCGCGATAGCTCGGGCGATGCGGACCACGTCGGTTCGATCGTGAGGTGCTCACCATGCGTCCATACGGCTCGGTAGCTTATCTATGCGTCGTGGCTGCGGCGGAACTGCACGGATGTACGAGCGGCGGGTCGCCGCTCGCAGGCGAGGCAGAGCCCGGCCAGGCACCCGACGTATCCAGCGCGAACGCTCCCCCCGAGGCGGCCGCGCCGCCTGTGGCTTCGTTCGACTCACAACACGCCGAAGCGGGTCCGCCTTCGGCCAAGCCATCGTCTCCATCCGCGCCACAAGAACCGGCGCGTGATGATTTCGCGGACGCAGTTCGCAAAGCGCCCGCTGCTGCGACGTCCTCGACCCCGACCGCGGCAGACTCCAGCCCCCCGACGGACCCCGGCCAAGGCCCCTGGGTCCCGGTGCCGCCTTCGCGCGTATTGCAGGACTGCGGGCTCGATCCCGATGCTCTGCACGCCGCCGACGGAGTGCTCGACGCGCCCTGGGCGGTGATTCGGCACGGGCGCTTGTGCCACAGCTTTCAAGCCGAAGACATGGCCCCCGAAGACGCGCTATCCGTGACCAAGACCATGGGCGGCGTGGTCACCGGCATCCTCGCGTACCAAACCCGCATGCTGAGCGAGCACGGCCCCAAGACCGGACCGTTGACCGACTTGGATCGCGTCGACCACTGGATCGAACGCTCCGAGCTCAACCCCGACGCGCAGATAGGTCACGTCCTCGGCATGGTCGCTCCGAGCGCGGATCTTACTTTGGGCAAGCGCACCATGGCCTACGACGCGTTCGCTACCTATATCGACGTGCTCAGTGAGGTCTTCAATAACGTCATCCGTCAGGACAGCAACCGCCTGGGCTCCGATCTCGATCAGTTCACGCACAGGTTTCTGTTCGCGCCGCTGGGGATGACGCAGTCCACGTGGGGCGATGGCGGGCCCGACAAGACGTTCGCGTTTTCCTGGAGCACCACGGTGCTCGAGATGGCCCGGCTGGGGCTCCTCATTTTGCACAAGGGCGTGTGGAACGGAGAGCGTCTGTTGGACGCCGAGTGGATCGCGCGGATGACGCATCCCGCGTTCGAAGACGCCAACACGGGCTGGGGCTACATGATGTGGTTGAACGCGGCCTCGAACTACCACGTCGAAGGCGTGCCCCTCTATCCGGACGGCTGGGCCGGCAAGCAGCAGTTCCCGCGCATGCCCGGCAGCTGCGCGCCCGTGGCGATCAGCCCCGTGCACCCGCACGGACTTTCGGACTCGCCCGACTGCAACTACGACGCGCCGTACACGTGCGCCCAGCAGTACGACGCGGGCGTATGGCAAGGCGTCGGCCTCTTCGGTCAGGTCATCCAAGGTCATCCCGGGCTCGACATGGTCATCGTCGCCAAGAACATCACGGGCCTGTCGGACATCTCTGGCATGACCAGTCCGATGCGCCTCTGGGATGCGGTGCGACCGGCCGTCGTGGCGGCCGATCCGGTCTTCCCGGGAGACGAGCTGGCGTTTTGCCGCGCGTACGGGCGCGGCGACTACGCACCTGCGCTGCCTTGACTCGGCCGGACCACCCGCGCTTGGATGATCGCCATTACTGCAGCAGCGCTTGGAAGGGCCGCTTCGTCGACGTAGTGAACGTGAGGCTGGGGGGTCGAGGCGTTGAACGTCGAGGTACACGCGGCCGCTCCTGCCGTAGCTCGTAACAACGCGACGACCGCGTAGCACGAGCCGGGGTTCGTCGCCTCGAGCTGGACGCGGCGGGCCCAAGGACAGCGCGAAGAAGAACGCGGACGACGACTACCGGGTCATCGAGGAGCTATTCTTTCGGCGCAAGGGACGCGCAAGCGCGGTGAGACCTGCCCGCAGACGGCACGTCATGATTGAGCCCGCCGTTGCTCCTTGTAGGCGGCGCGCGCTGCGGCGCCCACACTGGATCGCGCGCAACGCGCGACGCATCGCCCGCTGGAAGTCCAGTGCGATGTCTGACCGAAGCGGCTGTGACGCGTGCAAAGCGCGTCGGCGGGCCGGTCGGGCTTTCTCCGCGCACTCGCGATCGGTTAGATCTGATAAACGAGGTCCGCGTGCCGCGCGGGCAGATGTTAGTTGTCCGATCGGAAGCCCGTAGCTCAAGTATACATT
The DNA here is from genome assembly GCA_964651185.1 of uncultured Polyangiales bacterium. Lineage (GTDB taxonomy): Bacteria > Myxococcota_A > Polyangia > Polyangiales > DASUME01 > DASUME01. The sequence continues at coordinate 1,402 of CAZYWR010000430.1, read as the reverse complement.
CTGCCACAGCCGCGACGTCAGCGGCTCCCGTCGTACGCGCCCGGGCTCGTAGTATGTGTGGTCGCGTCACTCGCGCTGCCGAGCGGGTGTCTGCTGGTCGGTTACGATGCGCGACCGACCGAGCGGGCCCTGGATGGGGGCAACTGGGAGGACGCCGACCCCGACAGCGGCGCGCGCGACGCGCCTGCGGCCGATCACCCACCCGACGGTGCGTCTGCCGCCGATGCCTCGGGGCCCTCGATCGCGCCGAACGACGCCGCCTCCGACGAGCCTGTGCAGGACGGCGAGCCGGGGCCAGACGCCGGGACCGATGCCCGTGATGACGACGGCGGCTCGACTGGCGCGGAGGGCGAAGCTGGGTTGGACGCCGACATCGGCTGCACGACGACCAACGCCTGCGGCGGTTGCGGCGAGCTCGCTGCCACCGTCGGCGCGCGCTGCGGTCAATGCGGCGTCGGACGCTACGCGTGCGCGAACGCCAGCGCGGTCGTGTGCAGCGGCGACGGCCTGCCTACCGCCAGCGGCGGTGCGCTGTTGATCGACGACTTCGAGGACGGAGATCAGTTTATCAATGCCACAGCAGGCTTGAGCGGGTCCTGGTACACGACCTCGGATGGCACGCCGGGCTTCCTCGATCCCCCTGCAGGTACCGATCTGGTGCCCGCTTCTGTGGGCGCCGCCGGAAGCACCCGCTCCGGCCACGTGCTGGGTGGAGGCTTCACGGATTGGGGCGCGGCGCTTGCCGTCTCCCTGAACGCGTACGGCTGCAGCTACGACGCGAGCCAGGAGAGTGGGCTCGCCTTCTACGCCAAGGGCAGCGGGAGCGTGACGCTATCGATCGCCACCCGTCAGACTGTCCCGATATCCGAGGGCGGCACCTGTCAGACCGATTGCTATGACAACTTCGCGCTGACTCTGCTGCTCGGCAGCAACTGGACCTCCTACGCGTTCCCCTGGTCGGCCTTACATCAGTCGGGTTGGGGCGCGCCGGCTGCGCTGGTGCCGGGTCAGCTCAAGTATGTGCAGTTCGGCTTCGCGGCGAACAGCTACTTCGAGCTGTACGTGGACAACATGAGCTTCTACTGAGCCGGCGCGGCCTTCGCGTAATTGTATTTACGTCGGACGTGCTGCCGGCGAGAGGATGCATCACAGAGGGCAGCGAAGCGATATCGCCAGCGCTTGCGGCGTAGGGCGGTGCGCCGGTTGCGCCACCATACCCTTCGACGGCCGGCACATTCGTAAGCCGCTCGCCAGTGATCGCGCCGGCGTGCTCGATCGCAGCTGGCGGCGCCTCGACTGGCGGTCGGCGTAGAGCGTATTGAAGCAACCCAGGCGAGCGCAGTTGGCGATCTGCTCGAACTCCGCGACGCCGCGCGCGTCCACCCGCTGCCGGGAGCGCCGC
>CAZYWR010000429.1:0-10967 GCA_964651185.1 uncultured Polyangiales bacterium | reverse complement strand
AAAGTCCGCCGCATGGCCGCCCAGCACCGCGAGCTTCTTGCCGTCGAGCACGTAGCTGTCGCCGTCGCGGCGCGCGGTCGTGCTGACCTGATACAGATCGAAGCGCGAGTCGGGCTCCGCATAAGCCACCGCCGCCGTCTGCTCACCGCCGATCAGACCGGGAAGATAGCGATTGCGCAGCTCGTCGCCGGCGCGGCGCAGAATCCCGCCCGCGAAGATGATGCTCGTCAGGTAGGGCTCGAGCACGAGCCCCTTCCCGAGCTCTTCGAGCAGCACCATCGTGTCGATCGCCGTGCCGCCGATGCCGCCGTCAGCCTCGGAAAAAGGCAGCGCCGTCCAGCCGAGCTCGGCGAAGGCTTGCCAATGCTGGCGGCTGAAGCCGAGGTCGCTCTTGAGCAACGCGCCGCGCTTGCCGAACTCGTAGTTCTTCTCGACGAACTTACGGACGCTGTCGCGCAGCAGATCTTGTTCCTGGGTAAAAGCAAAATCCATGATGCTTGTCTCCTGCGCGCTCAGAGGCCCAGAACGGCCTTACTCATGATGTTGCGCTGAATCTCCGACGAGCCGCCGTAGATCGTCACCTTACGTTGGTTGAAGTAGTTGGCTGCCGCGCGCGAGACCCAAGGCTCGCCGATGGGCTTCCCGCCTTCGGGCGTGAAGGCGAAGCCCGCGTAGCCGGCCGCTTCGAACAACAGCTCCGAGAAGGCCTGCTGCAGCTCGGTGCCGCGCACCTTGAGCAATGAGGACTCCGCGCCCGGCGCTCCACCGCGCTGCACCGTAGAGAGGATGCGCAGCGAAGTGAACTCGACCGCCGTCAGCTGCACCTCGAGCTCCGCCACGCGTCGCGCGAAGCTCGGCTGCTCGAGCAGCACCCCGTCGCCCGCCTTGATCTTCGCCGACTCGCGCCTGAGCCGCCGCAGACCGCGCTTGAGCACGCCGATCTGCGCGATGTTGGTGCGCTCGTGCGTGAGCAGGTACTTCGCGCAGTCCCAGCCGCGGTTCTCCGGGCCGATGCGGTTTTCCACCGGAACGCGCACGTCTTCGAAGTGCGTCTCATTGACCTCGTGGTCGCCTTCCATCGTGATCACGGGGTGGACGCTCACGCCGGGCGTCTTCATGTCGATGAGCAGAAACGAGATGCCCTGCTGCTTCTTGGCGTTCGGATCCGTGCGCACCAGACAAAAGATCCAGTCCGCGTGCTGGCCGAGCGTGGTCCAGGCTTTGATGCCGTTGACGATGTAGTGATCGCCGTCGCGCACCGCGCGCGTGCTCAAGGAAGCGAGATCGGAGCCCGAGCCCGGCTCCGAGTAGCCCTGGCACCACCAGACGTTGCTGGCGAGGATGTCGGGGAGAAAGCGCTTCTTCTGCTCCTCGTTGCCGAAGGTGTAGATGACCGGCGCGACCATCTTCAGGCCAAAGGGCACGACCGGCGGTGCGCCGGCCGCGCCGAGCTCGTCGTCGAAGATGTAGATCTGGGTGGGCGTCCAGCCCGTGCCGCCGTATTCGACCGGCCAGTTCGGCGCCGCCCAGCCCTTCTCGTACAAGATCTTCTGCCAGCGGACGGCGTCGTTCTTGGCAAGTGGGACGCCGTGATCGACCTTCTCGCGGATGTCGGCCGGCAGCTTCTCCTTGACGAACGCCCGCACTTCTTCGCGAAACGCGAGCTCTTCTTTGGTGAATTCGAGGTCCATACGCCTTCTTCCGTCCATGCGCGCGGTCCCGCGCGCGAGCACATTACCGAGCGCGCAGAGCCGAGCGAGCACACCAATCAACGCACGGCGCCGCGCGCGAGCAACCAGACGCCGAGCCACTTTTCGCAGCCGCGCCGAGCACTCCTTAAGCCAACGGCGCGCTTTGGGCCAATCCCGCCGCGTCGCTGTCGCATATTTCTGTTCACGACCAACAAATCCGCCATCGACGCACCGACGGCACGACGCGTCGGCGACGACGGCTCCGCAGACCGAGCGACGTCGATCGCGACCAAGGCACCGAACCGCCGCGGGCGCTCGTCGGCGGGCTCTGGATCAGGAGCTGGCGGGCAGGCGCGAGCGGTACAGCTCGTCCACGCTGATCGCGACGTCGATGGACTGGAGGCGGACGGTTCCCGCCGGGCCGTACTCGTGCACGCTCCAGCCATCCTCCGTACGCCGCCAGACTTCGACGAAGGGCTCGCTTTGGGAGACGAGGACGTACTCCTTGAGCGAGGTGAGCAGCTGGTAATGGCGCCGCTTTACGCCGCGATCACGCGCTTCCGTGGAGTCCGAGAGCACCTCGACGACCACGATCGGGTTCGCGATCGCGTCGGCATCGTCTGCTGCCCGTTGCAGCGCGCCGCACACGACGCTTGCATCGGGATAATACGAGCGATTGGCAGCCGCGATGCGCACCTTCACGTCGGAGCTGAACGCCTCGCAAGGCCGATCTCCGAGCGCTGCGCCGAGCAGCGCAGTAAAGCGCACGGCCAAACGGCCGTGCTCCGGCGTTCCGCCGCTCATCGCGCGCGCGGTCCCATCCTCCCACTCGTGCTTCACGTCGCTCGCGCGCTCCAGAGCGAGGTAGTCCGCATAGCTCATCTGCAGCGCGGCGGGTTCAGCCATACCGCTCCAGGCTAGCACGGCTCCTGCACAGCTCGGAGAGGACTCGAGATTTCCGTGGGCAAGCATGCGCGCATCCGCACTGTGGTCGGCGTTGCGCTATAGCCCGCTTCATGCCGCGAGCCGCGCATGGCTCGGGCTCTCCCCTGCCCCCAGACCCGCCCACGGAGCACAGGCGATGGATTTCAGCATCAGCGAAGAGGACCGACTTCTGCAGCAATCCGTAAAGGACTTCGTCGAGGAGCGAGCCAACACGATTTGGCCCGACATCGAGCGAACCGGGACGCTGCCCGACTCGCTGATCGCCGCCGCCAAGGAGCTCGGTCTGCTGGGGCTAAGCATCCCAGAGCAGTACGGCGGCGTCGGCTTCTCGGTGGTGCAAAAGGCGCTCGTACACGAGATGCTCGGCCGCGGCCCTTGGGGGCTCGCAACGTTCATCAGCGTGCACACTGGGATCGGCTGCGTCGGCCTCGTGAAGTTCGGCAGCGAGGCGCAAAAGCGCCGTTACTTGCCGAAGATGGCGAGCGGCGAATGGATCGGCTCGTTCGCGCTCACCGAGCCGAACGCGGGCTCGGACGCCGGCGCCATGACGAGCAGCGCCGTGCGCAAGGGCGACGAGTGGATCCTCAACGGCACCAAGACCTTCATCACCAACGCGCCCAAGGCGCATCACTTCATGGTCTTCGCCAAGAGCGAGCGCGGCATCAGCGCGTTCATCGTCGATCGCGACGCGCCCGGCCTGCGCATCGGCCAGGTGTTTTCGACCATCGGCCACCTCGGCAGCAAACCCGCCGAAGTGGTGATGGAAGACTGTCGCGTGCCGCTCGACGCGCTCGTCGGCGAAGAGGGCAAAGGCTTCGACTATGCGAAGCGCTGCCTGTCGGAGGGGCGCACAGGCTTGGCGGCGCGCTCGGTCGGCGCCGCGCAGAAGGCGCTCGAGCTCGCGCTCGAATACGGCATGCAGCGCAAGACCTTCGGCCAGCCCTTGGCGGAGCACCAGGCGCTCGCGTTTCGTTTCGCCGAGATGAGCGCGCGCACCGAAGCGGCACGACTCTGCGTGTATCGTGCGGCTTGGCTGCTCGATCAGGGTCAGCCAGCCATCCGCGAGTCGTCGACGGCCAAGCTCGTGGGCGGCGAGTGGAGCTGGCAGACCGTCGATGAGTGCTTCCAAATTTTCGGTGGGAACGCCTACATCCACGGCGAGTACATGATCGAGCGCATCTGGCGCGACCTGCGCGTGGCCCGCATCTACGACGGATCGAGCGAAGTCCAGCAAATGGTGATCAGCCAGCAGCTGCGCAAGGGCAACGTTCATACGAGCTGGTGAGGCGCTCCTTCGCGTACAACTGCCTGTGCGATTTCTTGATACGGACGTAAAACGCGCAGCACGAAAGCAGCCCGTTCGGCTCGACCCACGGCTGCAGAACGCGGCGGCCCTCGGTGTCCACCAAGAAGAGCAGTAATTCTTGAACGGCTTAGGAGAACTACTGACCTCCTAGCCGAGGGTTCGAACCGCTACAGTGACTCGGCCCTGCATACCCCACCCGCGCAGATGAGTCCCGGCGGACAATCACCATCGATCGCACAACCAACGAAGCAATCGGCAGACATTGAGTTGCAATAGTTATCGGTCGATAGAAGCTTGACAGTATAGCCCGGCGGCATTGGGCAGCGGCCGTTAAGGCATGTAGGAAGGCACAGCGGTGCTCCGTAGAGCGCTGCCGTGGGCTTGCAAGTCTCACTCACAGAGCAAGCTGAAGCACTTGCGCATGAGTGATAAGACGTGGTGCCAGAAAGGCCGGTCTTCCTGCACGTCTGACTATCGCAGCTCCACTTGTCCCAACCCGGGGCAGCATAATCACAGTCCTCTCCATCGTCGACATGGCCATTTCCGCAGGCAGTGTCGCAGCTTCCCGTAGTCGCGTCGCAAACTTTGCCAGCTCCGCAGCTGACCCAAGGCTTCACCCGACTCGTGCACAGGTGGTTTGTGCATGCCGGTTCGTGGCACGAATCGAGGACGGCCGAACAATCCTTGTCGACGTTGCAGGCCACGCATGTTCCTCCGTTGCAGATAGCTTTGTCAGGCGTGAGCCGCTCGCAATCACTACTGTCGATGCAACCGACGCACCCCCCGTCGCTGCAGACCCCGTTTGACGACGGGAGCTGGCAGTCGGAGTGATTTGTCGTGGGGACAGCCTCACAGCGCCCTTGAACGCTGCAATGTGGAAGCTCGCAATTTCCTTGCGAGTGGCACTCCACATCCGCTGTGCACTCTCGCATACCCGAATCCGCAGGCGACGGCATGCTAGTCTCAGCAAAGGGCGCCTCTGCGCCGTCGCGGGTGGTTGGCATGCTCGAATCAGCTGCCGGCGCAGCCGCATCGACCATCTCGCGCATCGACGAGTTCGCGTTCGAGCCTGTAACCTCGTCGCCCGCTGCACCGCTAATTCCGGAGTCTCGGCCGCCATTGAAGGGACGCTCCTCGGATGCATCGGCTTCGCGCGCCCCGCTATTGGCGTCGTCGGATTCCTCGGCGCTTGCATCCGCTTTGGCGCTGGGATTAGGGTGGCATACGGTTCCAATTTTGGTCTGTCCCGGTCCACATTGGGGATCGGAGCATGCGCCCAGCAAGCCAGCCGTCATGGATGCACAAACGATCAGAATCAGGGCATTGTCCATATTCTTCTTCCCAGCGCAGGAAAACGCAGCCTAGCGTCATTTTTCCAGGAGCAGCGTGACGTGTTCGGAGTGACGAACCCGAGCAGCGGCGTCAACCGCGCAAGAGGTATCGGTCATTCTCCAGAAGAGTTGCGCAAACCGCCTGCGCCGGACCAACGATCAAGTTTGGCTCCCACAATTTCCCGGTCTTGCGGTCAGATCTCACATGCCTTGGACCAGACCAACATCGAGCGCGCGGCCTCGTACCCCTAGCTAGAGCGCGATTACTAGCAACGCAGGCCTAACATTCTCCAGCGTTGATTAAAAATTGCTCGTTTCGCCAGCGTCGAAGCTCGCGCAACCAGGGACGCAACGTCGAAATCGCGCATTTTTCCACCTGATTCGGAAAACTTGCGGCGCGCAGAGAGGGGTTTACAAAACAACCGGCGCGACGGTATGCGTGTGCCTTACCCTTTTGACGCGCTCCGAAGAACAAGTTCGTTGATCTAAGTACAAGCATTACGGTGCTCATCGTATATCGCGAGGCGTGCAATGACCCATCTATTGGAAAGTTTCAGGTGCGCCACGATTGCCGCCCAGGGCAGCTGTAGATTTCCTTCGGGCGCCGCAGGGGTTAACGCGTGTCTGGCCATCTTTTTGGCTTTCGCCGTCACCGCCTGCAGTGGAGACAACAACAAAAAGACCGGGGGGACAGGCGACACTGACGATTCGTCGGATAACGCCAACGGGTCCGATGATTCGAGCGGCGACGACGATTCGAGCTCAAGCACAGGCGCCGACTCCGGGAGCAAACGGGACGCCGACGGTAGCACGATGCGCGCAGATTCAGGATTCATCGATGCCGGCAAAGGAACGACGGATCGTTCCGACGCGGCCGCTGTCGATGCGGGCGGCAAGCAAGATTCATCAACCGTCGTCAGCAGTGGCGAATGCACACGCGACGCTATGAAGGCCGCCATCTCCGAATATTTCGACGCTCTCACCGCGCATGACCCCTCCATGTTGCCGCTCGCCTCGAATGTGAGATTTACCGAAAATGGCGAGACCATGATGCTCGGCGAAGGAAAGGTTTGGAAAAGCGCCGGCATGCAGAAGTTCAAGCGCAGCGCGCTCGATACGGAAAGCTGCAACTCGTCAACAGAGTCCGTAATCCCGAACGGGACCCCTCCCACTGATACCGTCTACGGCTTTCGGCTTAAACTGCAAGGCCAAGAGATCACCGAGATCGAGACCATCTGGGTCGACCCCCAGACGGGTTGGTTTCCTAATCCCCAAGGATTCCTGAGCACTGCCGATGATGACTGGGAGACCGAACTTCCCCCGGACCAACGACCGACGAGGGAGCGGCTCCAGTTCCTCGTGGATAAATACTTCAGACAGTTCGGTACCGGTGGATGTGATTTCGGAGATGGATGCACACGGTTTGAGAACGGTTTCATGCTTCCGTGCACGGCGGCGGTAAGTTGTGACCCCACCGATCCACCCAAGACGGGCGGCGTGATGGTTCCGCGGCTGTACATACTAGATGTCGAAGCGGGCATCGGTGTCGGTTTCGTGATGTTCGCCGGCGTCTACACGGACTTCCATATGTTCAAAGTACGAAACGATAAGGTGATGGGGGTTCACGCAGTACTTGCCTCGGCAACGAGCTCCGGCTGGGACATGTAACTTCGATTCTATTCGGCCGCCCGGCACGATTCCCGCAGCACACGAGGTCTTACACTAGGCCGCGCTGTTACTTCTCGCGTCGCCAGCCCGATGCCGCAACCACTGGCGAAGATCTCGCTGACCGTCCAAGTCGCCTCATCCCCCCGCGCTTGAACGCAGGGAAGTCGCGGCGGCCGACGAAATCGAGGACGAGCGTTTGCGCGATGATGCTGCAGAAGTCGCCTTCGGCGAGGTTCTGCTGTTTGTCAGGGGTGCCGGTTGAGGGTCGAAGCCGTAGGTGAGGCCGATTTGGGGTCGGCGGCGCCGTAGAGGGCGTTGCCTTTAAGAGTAATGTGGAGATGGACCGAGCCATTGTTCATGTAGTGTCCGGTGCCCCAGGAGGCGGCGTCTTTGCTGCGCGTCTTGTCGCGACCGAAACTCTGTGGCGACGTAGATGAGCGAGCGGTCCCACATCTTGCCGAGCGACGGATCGCCGAGGTAATCGTAAGTCTTGAGTAAGGTGATGAGTTGATCGAGTAGGCCCGCGGTGCGGTCCCACATGGTGCTTTGCACGATGCGATGAAGATTGTTGGAGAAGCCGAAGGCGATCGGTGTGCCGATGATTTGGCCGTCCGCGAGCACCAGGGGGTCTGGCTTGTGACCGAGTGTGACACTGACTGAGACGCCTAGTAAGCGAGGAAGAAGCGAGCGCGACTTGGGCCTGTGTGTTGTCTTGGTCGAGCAAAGGTAAGGCTGGCGAAGCTCTGCCGCGAGTAGTGACGCTTGCAGGCCGTAGTTCGGGTCGACTTGTGACGGGTCGAGGAGGAGTAGTTTGTCGACCAGCCCCCGCTTGCTCGAGCGCTGAGGGTCCCGGCAGGGACGCTTTCGGGGCGCCGCTACCGGGACCTTCAGTTCTGGCGGAAGGCGAAGGCTTGGCCCGCATCGCTGATTGGTGGCGTCGACGAGTCCAGCGAGTCGGATGGCGGCATGTTTTCGCCGGTCCGAGATTCGCCATTCGTGGGTGCTTCCCCATCCCGAGTCTCGGCCGCCGTTTTGCAGCTCTCCACCGTGGCGTCCGCCAATCTCGTTGCGCCATCGTTTCGCCCAGGCGTTTCAGGAAGCGCTGCTTCGCGAGCAACCAGGAAGCTGCTCGCGCCGATACAGGTGGCGAGTAACCTCGGCTACGAACCCTCGGAAGCATGAACGATGGACTTGCCGTACGCGTTTGAGATCGATGGCTGTGCCACAGCGCTGCCGATCGCGCTTTGGTGCAGCGAGTTCACCGCTGGTGTCCTTGGCGAGAACAAGGAGCCATCGACACCGTGTCGAATCGGGTTCGTGCCAGTCGTGGGCGCGTATGTTGTTTGTATCGAGGAGCAGGCGCTGGCAGTTGCTGCGTCCGACCCAGGCAAGGCGCTGCGCTACGGACGGACCAACGACTTTGGTTGGGTTCTGATGCGCACCCCGGACAGTGTCGGGGCACCGGACGACGTGCCCCGCTCCGGGTGGAGAAAAAAGGAGCTCCCGCCAGGCGGACTTCGTGGGCCTGCAGCCGGGATCCCGCAAAGCGAACGCGCCGATGCGGACGAGCTCGCGGACGCCATGGACGCGGGGGTGCCGCGCCCGCGCGAGCTGACGATGTTTGGACCGGACGACGCGGTGTTGTTCGACCTCGACATGAGCGAGGCCGACAGCGAGCTGATATACGTCATCCCCAACCAAAGATACTTCCTCTTTTGGAGCTACGACCAGCAGTTGTTCGAGAACTTCGTCACGGAGGTCCAGCTTGATCCGCGGGGCGCACTCGCCAAGTACGAAGTTGGGCTGCACGCGGCGCAGCCATTCCTTCCACATTCGTCCGTGGCGCACTTGAACGCGATCTCCGACGAAGAGCGCGGCGGCGTGGCTCGGCTGCTGTCGAAGTCCGACGGCGAGGGGTATCACGCGGGTTGGCCGGTGTTCGATGGTTGCGCGGCGGCGATCTTCGACGTGACGCCCGCACCGCTGCGCGCGCTTTACCTCTGTGAGTGGCTGCAGTGGACGTGTGAGCGGATGGTGCACGATGATCCGCACTGGCCGTTCTTACTCGCGCTGCGGTCCACGATCCGTGCCGCCGAGCAAGGCGCGCCAATCCCGGATCTTGCGAAGCGCATGCCGTCGGGCATTCGGGGAAAGCGAGCGGGCCAGCTTCGGGCGTATCTGCACGCGCTGGCGTCGGCGCGCATGACAGACCGCGGGCACGTGGGTGCGCTGGTGGACGTGTGGGGCGAATCGAAACTGCATGGGCATTGGCGCGAGGTGGCGGACGCGATGCAGCAGCGGTACTCGATTCTACACCCGGCGCAGGTACAGCCGCCCAGGTCGCTCCAATACCCAGGCCAAGTCGAGGCGGAGCCGTGGGAACGTGGCGGCCCGCATGGACCAGACCTTCGGGAGTCCCGCTTCTCGACGGACGAACGTGAGGCTCTTGTCGCCTACTTCGACATGTACGCGCTGGGTTTTCGCCGCGCCGCCGACGCGAAGGCGCTCGATGCCCATTTGCAGCACGTCGAGCGTGCGATCGGGTGGCTTCAGAACCAGCAGAAGGCGCTCCTCGACAGCTTCGACGTAGTCGCGTTCATGCGCGTGCTCGGGCTGCATGTGCGCGAAGGGCGAGCGAAGGCGGCGCTCCGCGACCGCTACCATTACGCATGCGCGCGGCACCGGATCGAGTTTTGGAAGCAGGCCGAGCTCAGCCTGCCGGATCAGGCGGCTTGGAACGCATACGTCCCGTTTGCGAAGTGGTTGACCGAGAACCCTGGACTTTGGACTGACGCATTCTCAGGGCTCCTGACACGGTACGTGCCGTCGTATCCGCAGTTGACGGCCGAGCTGCTCGAAGATCTGGTGCGCTATTTGTTTCGGTATCACCTCGCGTTGCGTGGACGATCCATCGAGACGGCGCTTCCCACGTGCGCGGCCGTCGTGCGCATCGAGCCCGATGTTCGCGCGGGCCGCGTGCGGGCCACCTTGACCAAAGGAGCGGACAAGACAGTCTTGGCCGAGCTCGAGCTGCTGACTGCGCTCGAAACCATGCCTGACGAGGAGGTGCACGCTCCGGTCGGTGCCGTCGATGGCGATACCCGCTTCAAACGCTACCGCCGTACCATGGGACGCGGCGAAGTACGAACGTTCGCGGCGCGCGGACAAGCCGTGCAAGTCCTGGCGCAAGAGTCCGCAGAACTTCAGGGGTTTCCCAAAGTGCTCAGCGATGCGGCAGACGTGCTCAGCGCCGGTCTGTCCGCGTCGCTCCTACTCGCGAAGGTAGCGAAGGAGAAGACCTGGAGCCTGGATGCGGGCCTTTATCTGGATTTCGCGCAGGACACGCTGCAGTCCTTTGCCCCGGGCATCGCGCTGGTCAGGCCCGCGCTTGAACGCATCGGCGCGGCCAGAAGCGCTGCCGCGTTGGGTCGCTTCGTCAAAGGCGCCGAGCAGCTCGGTCGGCTCGGCGGCGGTCTCGAGGGCATTCGTAACGTGGTGGCCGGGTTCAACACGCTGGCCACCTTTTTCTCTCCCCAAGAGGCCGATACCGATCTCGCCTACTACCTCGACCGGGGCGACGGCCTTCCTGCGCTGCTCGAGACGGCGAAGGGCGTTGCGCAACTGGTCTCCGGCAGCGCGACCACGTGGACGCTGCTCGGGGTTGGAACCGTGCCCGCCGCCGTGCCGGTCGCCGCGTGCGTCAGCGTGGGTCTCGTCGCCGTCGCCACGCTCGACGTCTTGATCTACGTGAGCACGGACGGCGGGAGCCCGGTCAAGGCGTTTGAAGATTCCGTTCGGCAAGCCCGCCCAGTGCAGTTCAAGTTGGACGGAGATCGCATCATGATGCCCGACGAACAGCTCCCCTCCATCGCAGGCGAACCAAGGGGAAAGGTGACTGCTGGCTGTTTGCTTGCGAAGCAGCTTGGTACGGTCCACGGCGTGGTGCAGACCCGGCGTGCCTGACCAAAGCGGCTTGACGGTCTCCGCCCCCGCGAGCTTGCGAACCCGCCCTCAGCGCGGATTGTA
>CAZYWR010000428.1:0-3157 GCA_964651185.1 uncultured Polyangiales bacterium | reverse complement strand
GCTGATCCAGCCGGAGACGCCGGGATCAGCGGGGAAGTCGTACAGCACCAGATCGGGCGTGGCCATGCTGCTTCATAGCGCAACGCCCTCGCGCCCGGCTTCGCGATCCGACGTGCCGAGCGTTCAGATGCCGTACTTCTTGATCTTCTCGTAGAGGGTCGAGGCCGCGATGCCGAGCGCCTGCGCGGCCTGCGTCTTGTTGCCGCCGAGGCGCGCGAGCGTTTGCTTGATCGCGGCGCGCTCGAGCGCGTCGAGCGTGCGGCCGGCCAACGGCAAGCGATCGATCGACGCGTCGCGGCGCTTGTGCGTGAGCCGCGTGAAGTGGCGCGCCTCGAGCAGCGGGCCATCTGCGAAAGCGACGGCGTTGGCGATCACGTTCTTGAGCTCGCGCACGTTGCCCGGCCAATCGTGGCTCTCGAGCACCTCGAGGGCGCCCGCGTCGAGGCGCAGCGCGCTCCCCGCCTCGCGCAGCATCGCCTCCACCAGCACTGGGAGGTCTTCGAGTCGTTCGCGCAGCGGCGGCACCTGGATCAGCGCGACATTCAGGCGAAAGAACAGATCTTGGCGAAACTTGCCGGCCTGCACCTCGGCTTCGAGGTCGCGATGCGTGGCGGCGAGCACGCGCACGTCGACGGAGATGTCGCGCGCGCCGCCGACGCGGCGCACCGTGCGCTGCTCGAGCGCGCGCAAGAGACGCGGTTGCAGCTCGAGCGGGAGCTCGCCGATCTCGTCGAGGAAGATGGTGCCGTTCTGGGCTTGCTCGAAGGCGCCCTTGCGCTCGGCGACAGCACCCGTGAACGCGCCCTTCACGTGGCCGAACAGCTCGCTCTCGATCAGGTTGGGCGCGACAGCGCCGCAGTCGAACACCACGAACGGCCCGCGCGCACGTGCGCTGGCGGCGTGGAGAGCGCGCGCCAGCACGTCTTTGCCCGTGCCCGTCTCCCCGATCAACGTGACGGACAGGTCGGTCGACGCGAGGCGCGCGAGATCCGCGAACACGTCTGCCATGCGCGGCGAGCTCCCCACGGCGTCGCCGAAGCCGTGACGCGGACACTCGGCTTCCAGCTCGACGCGCAAGGTGGTACGCCCGAGCACGATCACCGCGCTCGCGCTGAGGTGCGCCTCCTTCACCTTCACGCCGTTCACCCACGTGCCATTGCTGGAGTCGAGATCCTCGAGCTCGATCCCTTGTGCGCCGAGCTCGAGCTTCACGTGGGCGCGCGAGACGTGCGGGTCTTCGATGCGCACGTCGGCGTCCTTGCCCGAGCCGATGATGGTCACGCCAGGCTTGAGGTCGAACGCGCGCTCGCGCTCGCTGCCCGGCTCGAGCACGAGACGCCGGATGGTCCGCGCCGGCGGCACAGGTACGGAGCTGAAGGACAGAGTCAGGTCCGGCATGATCTCGACACCTAAGGTTATCAAGCCAGCTCGCTCTGCGAAATCCGAACGCCGCATCTCCGGGAACCGGAGGCCCGCGTTCGGGCGCTGCAAGGACGCTTTTCGCGCGCGCTGTCAGCCAACTCGCGGAATGTGCCGCTCTCCCAGCTGCGTACGCGAGGGCGCTCACGCTTCGCGTACCGAGCTTGGTGTCTTCGCGAACCGACGCGCGCGTGGCACGCACCGTGTTTTATCTCTGGGCATGACTCCGCGAATGGCGACCCCTTGGACCGGTTTTCTCCAGCGCTTGGGACTGGTGTGCGTGCTCACCTCGCTGATCGCGCCGAACCGCGTGCGAGCAGAGGGAAGCGCGACGCCGCGCCCGCAGCTCGGGACGCGTGCGCTCGCCTCGCAGCTGCTCGTACGCGCGCCGGCCTCGGAGGTGCGCGAGCTCGCGCCTGGCGACGGCAGCAGGCACCTGGTGTGGCCGGTCGACGAGGGCTCGTTCGTGCGCGGCTTCGGCTTCGTGCGCGCGGCGCGCAAAGAGCTGCCCCACCTCGGCGTCGACATCGCAGCCAAGCCTGGCACGCCGATCCACGCGGCCGCTGACGGCGTGGTCGCCTACGCAGACGACGAGGTGAAGGGCTACGGCAACCTAGCCATCCTCGTGCACGCGGACGGGGCGGTCACCTCGTACGCGCATTGCCAGAAGCTCTTCATCCATCCGGGGCAGGCCGTGCACGCGGGCGACGTGATCGGCGAAGTCGGCAGCACCGGCATCTCGCGCGGCCCGCACTTGCACTTCGAGTATCGCCGACACGGCAAACCCGCCGACCCGATGGCGCGCTTCGGCCGCGCGCAGAAAGCGATCTAAGGCTCGGCGCAGCTCGCGTTCGACGGCCAGTCGCCGTCTTGGTTGGTCGCGAACAAGGTGTTGCGCTGATCCAGGATCTCGGCGCAGGTGTCGTACGCCGCCGTAGCCGGGATGAACTGGGCCTTGTTGAAGCGTTCGGGGCACGTCCAGCCCGTGGGCGCGGTCGCGCCGAGCGCGCTGCAGCCCCCGCCGAGACAACCGACGATCGAGCTGGTGAAGGTGTCGTGGATGGTGGCCCAATGCTTGCCGTCCGCGGCCGGCGTGATCGTCCACTGCGTTGCGCCCATGGATGCGGTGAGGGCGCGGGCGCTGAGTAGGCCCGTCGCGTCCTGCGATGGCGAGCTCGGCGGAGTGGTGGAGACGTAAGCAGACACGCCTGGATAACCGTCCTGCTCCGGATCGTTCAGCCGGCAGTCGTAGGGAGCGCCGTCGCGATCGTAAGGTGGCAGACTGGTGCTCGGCGCGTTGCAACGGCAGGTCGCGCCCCAGGAGCTCGGCCAGCCGTCGGGAGGCGTCGCGCTCGCCGTGCAGCTCGCAGGTTGGCGCGCCGGATCCCAGCCGATGCGCCCATCCACGGGCGTGTTCGACCAGGTGCCGTTGCCGTTCGCGTTGAGCGGCGTGAAGCCGACCGGCAAGGCGGCCAGCCATTCGGGCTTGCTCCAGGAGTAGATGGCGGTGCCGCCTTCGCTCGTGTTCGGGACGGTCTGCACCCAACAGCTCTGCTCCGAGATGGCCAGGTTGCCCCCGTCGGCGCCCGCGGTGATCGTCACCAGCGAATAGCCGATTGCCTTCGAGCTCGTGGGCGCTTCGCTGCCGATGCGTTGCTTCGCATACGACGTGCTGCGTACGGCATACGTGCCGGCCAAAGTCGTCGAGCAGCTCGCGCCGCCGCAACCGCACGCGCCG
>CAZYWR010000427.1:0-1610 GCA_964651185.1 uncultured Polyangiales bacterium | reverse complement strand
CAGCGGGCGATCGTCGTGGAGCATGCCGCCGCAGTAGTCGTAGATCATCTCGCGCAAGGTGATGCCGACCGGCGCCTCGAAGATGCGCGGGTTCTTCACGTGCCCGCTCACGCCGTAGAGGCGCGTGCCGCCGTCGTTGGGCAGCTTGCTGAGCTTGTTCCAGGCGTCGCCGCCCATGCGCACGATGTCGGGCACGGACGCGATCGTCTCCACGTTGTTGACGATCGTGGGCGCGCCGAACGCGCCGGCGACGGCCGGAAACGGCGGCTTCAGGCGGGGCTCGCCGCGCCGCCCTTCGAGCGAGTTGAGCAGCGCGGTCTCCTCGCCGCAGATGTACGCACCCGCGCCGGGATGCGTGTAGATCTCGATCGCGTGGCCCGTGCCGAACGGGTTCGCGCCTAGGTAACCGGCCCGCCGGGCCTCCGCGATCGCAGCGTCGAGGCGCGCGATCGAGAGCGCGAGCTCGCAACGCACGTAGATGTAACAGACGTGCGCGCGGATCGCGTGGCAGGCGATGATGCAGCCCTCGATCAGGCGGTGCGGGTCGATCTCCATGATCGTCCGGTCTTTGAAGGTGCCGGGCTCGCCTTCGTCAGCGTTGATGACCAAGTAAGGGTCGACGCCCTCGCGCTTGGCCAGAAAGCCCCACTTCATGCCGGCCGGAAACCCGGCACCCCCGCGGCCACGGATGTTGGCCGCCTTCACTTCGGCCTGGATCTTCTCCGGCGCGAGCTCGGTCAACGCGCGCCGCGCCGTGACATACGCCCCGGCGCGCTCCGCGACCGCCAACGTAAAGCTGTTCTCCAGCCCGTATCGATCCGTGAGGATGCGCTGTTCTTCGGCCATCGTCACTCCTTCGTGTGCAAGCGCGCGCGGGCCGGGGCGCTATCGCTTCGCTCGCGCGCGCCAGCGCGCGCTTCGACGTCACCTCGCTCGCGGGAACCAGCGCGCGCCTCGAGATCGCCTCGCTCACGCGCGCCAGCGCGCGGCTCGAGCGCCCGAGGCGGCGGGACGCTTCCCCCGCGCACCGGGGTGCGCTGCGCGACCTCCGCGATGATCCGGTCGAGCTTCTCCAACGTCAGGTTCTCGTGGAACTCATCGTTGATCTGCACCATCGGCGCTTGACCACACGCGGCTAGGCACTCCGCCTTGCGCAGGGTGAACTTACCGTCGCGGCTGGTATGGCCGACCTTGCAACCGAGCTTCTTCTCGAGATGTTCCTGGATCACCTTGCCGCCGCGCAGATCGCACGAGAGCGTGCGACACACCCAGATCACGTTGGGAGCGACCGGCTCCTGGAAGAAGCTGGTGTAGAAGGTGACGACGCCCTGCACCTGCGACGTGCTCATGTCGAGCCGCGCGGCCACGTAGGCGATCGCTTCCGGCGAAACCCAGCCCTGCTGTTGCTGACACAAATGCAAAAGCGGAATGCAGGCCGCGCGCGGTACCGGGTAGCGCTCGATCAACTGTTTCGCGATTGCTTCTCGTTCCGGCGTGAGCGTGAATGGCATGTCCTTGTGCTCGCCTCAGGGTGCCTCGAAGAGCGGGACGACCTTAGCCGACCAGGGCTCGGGTCGCGACGCTCTCGCGCGCATCGCAGTGAGTGACTG
>CAZYWR010000426.1:0-2862 GCA_964651185.1 uncultured Polyangiales bacterium | reverse complement strand
GAGGCGGAGCTCGGCACCGGCGCGCCGATGCGCTTCACGTTCCGCGCAGGTCAATGGCTGCACCTGCATGTGCCGACTGAGACCGGTATCGAGAAGCGCGCCTACTCGATCGCCAGCGCCCCGCGTGAGCGGCCGATCGAGCTGGCGGTGACGTTGGTGGAGCAGGGCGTCGTGTCGCCTGTCTTGTGCGGGCTCGCGCCGGGCACCGAGCTCGGCTGCGACGGTCCTTACGGTTTTTTCGTGCGCGAGCACGAGGCGAGCGCGGCACCTGCGCTGTTCGTCGGCACCGGCACGGGGTTGTCGCCGCTGCGCAGCATGCTCGCAGAGCTCCTGGCGGACGGGGATCATCCGCCGTTTACCTTGCTGTTCGGGGTGCGCTCCCAGGCCGACATCCTGTGGCGCGAGCAGCTCGAGAGCTGGGCCGCGCGCGATCCGCGCTTCAACCTCGCCGTCACCCTTTCGCGACCGGATCCGGGCTGGACGGGCCGCACGGGGTACGTGCAGCGACACGTGGCCGAGCTCGCGCGCGAACTTGGCGCACCGCACGTGTTCATCTGCGGCTTGCAGCACATGGTCGGCGAGGTACGCGCGTTGTGCAAGGCCGAGCTCGGGTACGACCGCAAGCGTATCCACTCCGAGCGCTACGACTGAAGGCCCGCGCGAGCTCGGCAAGCTAGCGCTCCACCGTGTAGCTCATGACCGTGCGTTTGCCGGACTTGGTGACCGGAAAGCTCGCCTGACGTACGAGGGGCTCGACGCATTTCTGGACGCTCGCGGGCAGGGTGCGCACCTCGCTGACCTTCCCGTCGCCTTCGAGCACGAGCACCAACCGCGCGCTCGCCGGGTGCTCGGGCGCTTCGTTGACGCAGCGCGCAAGCTCGACGCGTACGGGCGAGAGCGCTTCCTCGACATGACGCGTGGTCAAGTATTCGGGCGGTCCCGCCGGCTCGGGCGCGGGTTCCGCTCCTTCGCCATGCGTGCTTTCGGCCTCGGCGGGCCGCTTCGCGCTGGCAGTTTCGCCCGGTTCCGCCTCTCCCCGCTCGGCGATCGCCAGCTCGTTGAGTGCGCGCTGCGCCGCCGCGCGCACGCCGCTGCGCGCGAGCGGATCGTCCGCGACCGGCTCGATCACGGCGCGCGCGCGCTTTGCGTCGAGCTTGATCAACGCAAAGCCGGCCTCGGCGAGCCCTTGTTCGAAAACCTCGTCGATGGCGTCGGCGTGATAGAGCCGCAAAAAGCTCGCGATGGGGCCGGCCGTCGCAGCGTCGCCGAGGCCGCCGAGCGCGCTGAACAGCGGCGCCAGCGCGTCAGCCGGCGTCGCCGGATCGGTAAGTTGCGCGAGCAGGGCCGGGAGCGCGCGTCGATCGCCCGCGTGCAGCGCCGCGAGGGCGAGCGCGCCCACCGGCGGCGGCGGCACCCCTTCGAGAAAGTTGGCGTGCTGCCCGAGGGCGGCGAGCACGGCTTCAGAAAGCTGCGTGCGGCGTCCGAGCGCATCGCACGCCTCGCTCTGCACACGCGCGGGCGTGCTCTCTTCGCCGCACAGCCCGATCAGCGCGCGCGCCGCTGCGTCGTCCTCGAGCGGACCCAAGAGCGAGGCGGCAAAAGCGCGAGAGGGCACGAGGCGCGTGTCGGGGTTGCGCGCCGCGCGCTCGAGCTGCGCGATCAGCGGCGTGGGCTCTTCCGTCGCCGCGCCGAGCTCGAAATGCTGCGCGCGGATGCGGGCGGCGATCGGCTCACGTCCGAGCCGCGCCGTGAAACGAACCCGCCCGCGCGCGTCGAGCGCCGTCACCGTGCCGCTGCTCTCCACGGCCACGAGTCCCCCGGGGACAGCGTGCACGCCGACCACGTCGCTCTCCGTATCGTGCACCCAATGCGCGCGCGCGCCATCCGGCGCGAGCGCGAACAGCTGGCGATAAAACGTCAGATAGAGCGCGTCGTCCGCGAGCCCCACGCCGCCCGGCGCGGGCATGGGGACGAAGCTCAACGAGACGCGATGCAGCGCGCTTTCGAGTGGCGGCGGGGCGACGCTGCTGTCCGGGAGCAAGGCTGGGTTGCCGGGCAGCTTGACCTTGAGCGCCGGCCGCAGATAGCGCGCGCCGTGCTCGGCGCCCTGTTCGGTCGTGGCGTCGAGCAGGAACACGCCGCGCTGGCCGAAGTAGACCTCGCCGTCCTGGACGAAAGCCTGACTGGCCACGTCGTCCTGCACGCGCACGCGGGCGAGCTCGGTGCCCCGTGGGTCGAGGACCGACAGGTGGATGCGGTGGTGCGGCACGAACGCCAAGCCGCCCATGACCGCCGGAGCGCCCAGTTCGCGCGTAAGCGTGCGGTCGGCGCTGACCGACTCTCCCTGTATGAGCACGAGCCGCGAGCGGACGTTCATGGCACCGCCGGTCGACAGCGCGATGGCCGTGAGCGTCCCGTCACCGTCTGCTCCGACGAGTTGCATGCCGTCGCGATCCAAGGACTTGACCCGGCGGCCGTCGCGCAACCGGCGCACGCTCACGCGGCGCACTTCGGGCACGACCACCAGCTCTCCCGCCACGAACGGCAGCGCCACGACCTCCGCGGGCTCCTGGAACAAGAGCCGGTTTGCGGCGAGATCGTAGGCAAACACGGCGCGCGCCTGCCCGCCAGTTGCTGCGCCAGCGGACGTGTCGACCACGCCGACCACGACCGGCGCGTCAGCGCGTTGCGGCGCGCTCTTGGCCTGTGCCAGCGCGAGCTTCAGGCGATCACCGCCGAGCGGAAAGTTGGTCGCGAACGGCGTAGTCCCGGCGCAGCCGAACATCGTTATGGCCAGCGCGACCAGCGCGCACACGAGACGTAGGTGCGCGTAGCGTGCGCGATCGCGAGGGGCGCGCGGGC
>CAZYWR010000425.1:0-7115 GCA_964651185.1 uncultured Polyangiales bacterium | reverse complement strand
CGACCTCGCGGCGCGCGTCATCTTCATGACCGGCGGGGCGACGACGGAAGCCGCTCGCAGTTTTCTGGCCGGCATGGCCGGCCGCACCATCGCCAAGCCCTTTGCCACCGACCAGCTGCTCGCGCTGCTCGCCGAACGCGTGCGCGCGCGTCGAGCGCGCCCGGCGCCCGAGCCGCGACCCGTGTCGCCATGACGAGGTCCGGCCAGCGCCAGCGTCGCGCTGCGCTGCGCCTCAGCGCGCTGGCCGCCTTCCTGAGTGCGCTCGGCGCCGCAGGTTATCTGTTCGGTTTCCCCTGGCTCTATACCGGGGTCGAGGGGCGCCCGGCGATGCGCCCGCTGACCGTGCTGCTCATCGCGCTCTGCGCGCTCAGCGCGGCCTTGCAATACGGCCCGCCCGTGGGGCGCGCGCGGCGCATCAGCGCTGAACTCATCGGCGCGTCGGTGGTGGCGCTCGGGAGCATGGTCGTCGCCGAGTACGCGCTCGGCATGAGCGTCGGTCTTTGGACGCGCGAACCGTCGCCGTTCACGGCAGCCGGGTTCACGGCTTTGGGAGCGGCGATCGTGCTGTTCGACGTCCGGTTGCGCGCGCTCTGCCTGCGCGAGTGGCTGTGCTTCACCGCGATCTTCATCGCCTTCGTGAGTCTGGTGGGCCACGCGTTTGGCGCGGGTGCTCTGTATCGATTTGGAACCTCGAAGGTGACCGGGGTGGCGCTGCCGAGCGGGCTGGCTTTGATCCTCCTTGGCAGCGCCTGCCTGCTGGCGCGGCCGGAGGTCGGCGTGATGAGCGTCCTGACTTCCTCCGGTCCCGGTGGGGTGCTGTTGCGGCGATTGGGGCTGACCGCGATCGTCACGGGTCCGCTGCTCGGCGTCTTGCTGGAGGCTCTGGAGCACGCCTTGGGTCCAGTCGAACTGCCGCTTCTCCTCGCGACGGGGAACGTGCTGCTCGTGTGCTTGGGCCTCGCGCTCCTGACCGCCACCGCCATGGCGCTCGAGCGCAGCCACGAAGCGCTCGAAGCCAGTAAGGTGAAGACTCAGCGGCTGGTCGAGCTCGCGCCGGAGGGAATCTTCGTGGCCGACCTGTCAGGGCGCTACACGGAGGTCAACGACGCGGGCTGCCGGCTCTTGGGCCTCTCGCGCGAGCAGATCTTGGGCAAGACCATCGTCGACATGATTCCGCCGGAGGATGTCGAGCGGCTCTGGCAGGCGCGGGAGTTCTTGGCCCAGGGCGGCGTGCAGCTGGCGACCTGGCGGCTCAAGCGCGCAGACGGATCGTGGGTCCCGACGGAGGTGACCGCGAAGGTCTTTCCAGACGGGCGTTGGCTCGGTTTCGTGCGCGACATCAGCGAACGTCTGGCGCTCGAGCGCGAGCACGACGAGTACCGAGACTTTCTGCGGCAGGTGCTGGAGAGCTCCACCGAGTACGGCATGATCGCGGAGGACACCGCGCGCAGCGTGATCTTGTGGAACGAAGGTGCGCGCCGCACCTACGGCTACGAGGCGCGAGACATCCTCGGCAAGCCGAGCGAACTCTTGGTCGCGCCGAGCGCGCTGAGGGCCTGGCAGGAGCTGCACGCGCGCGGCCTCGAGCAGGGCAGCGCCGAGGGCACGGTGCTCGCACGCCGTCAAGACGGCACGACCTTCGCGGCCAGGATCGTGTGTACCCGCAGGCTCGGTCCAGAGCGGCGCAGCTCCGGCGTGCTGATCGTGATGCGCGATCTGAGCGTGGAAGAGCGCCACCTGGCCGAGCAAGAATTTCTGGCGCGGGCTGGCGCGGAGCTCGCGTCGTGCCTGGAGTATCGCGAGACGATCGCGCGCATTGCCCAGCTCGCCGTGAGCTTTGTGGGCGACCTCTGCACGATCGATTTCTCCCGCGATGGGGGGCGCATCGTCAGGCGCCTGACCGTGCACCGCGACCCGAACCAGGTCGAACGATTCCGCGCGCTGGGTGAGGTCGTGGCGGAGGGGCCGGACGCACAGCGGATTTGGGGCGCGCTGAAGTCGGCGCCGCCGCGCGTCTTCTCGCAACGGGGCCCGGCGCTCAGCGCGGCGCTCGCGACCGCCCGCGAGGAGCGGGCCATCCTGGAGGCGAGCGGCCTGTCTAGCCTGATGTCGGTGCCGCTCGTGGCGCGCGGGCAGCTTCTGGCCATGCTGAACATCGGTTCGTGTGATGAGCGCAAGAATTATGACGAACGGGACCTGCAGCTCGCCGAGAAGCTGGCCAGCCGCGGGGCACTGACGCTCGATAACGTGCAGCTCTTCCAGCAATCACGGCTGCAGGGCGCGCTCACGACCAACCTCGCGGAAGGAGCGTTGCTGATCCGGGCCCGAGACGCCGTCATCGTCTACGCCAACCCGCGCTTCGAGGCCATGTTTGGTTACGAGCCGGGCGAGCTCTTGGGCAAGCCCGTGCATGTGCTCAACGCCGCGCACGAGATCAGCGCCGAAGAGCGCGCGCGCCAAATCATCGAGCAGCTGCAGCGAACGGGGGCGTGGCGGGGCGAGATCCTGAATGTCCGCAAGGATGGTCGCGAGCTGTGGTGCAGCGCGAGTGTCAGCGCGTTCGAGCACGAGGAGCACGGCAGCGCTTGGATCGCGGTGCACCGGGACATCACCGAGCGTAAGCAGCTCGAGGAGCAGACCGCGCAGGCGTTGCGCGACAAGGAGGTCCTGCTCAAGGAGATCCACCACCGAGTCAAAAACAACCTGCAGGTGATCTCCAGTCTGTTCTCCTTGCAGCGCGAGCGCACCAGCAACCAGGAGCTCAAGCTGCTGCTCGACGAGAGCAGGATGCGCGTCGCCTCGATCGCGCTCGTGCACGATCAGCTCTACCGCTCTCCCGATCTCGCGGCCATCGACTTCGACGAGTACCTGCGCAGCTTGATCTCGGCGATTCGGACGAGCTACGGCGCCGAACAGGTGCGCATCGAAGTGGGCGCCGCGGGCGTGATGCTCGATCCGGAGGAGGCCGTACCCGCCGCGCTGCTCGTGTGCGAGCTGGTGTCGAACTCCCTCAAGCACGCGTTTGCGGGTGGACCCGGCCGGGTCTGGGTGAACGCGCGGCGCGACCCGGGCGGCCTATGCGTGCTCGAGGTCCGCGACGATGGTCGCGGTATCCCTCCCGACTTCGACTGGACCACGACGTCTTCGCTCGGATTGCGCCTGGTCCGTGCGCTCACCCGTCAGCTGCGCGGCGACGTAACGCTAGAGCGGTCCCATGGCACCGCCTTCAAGGTGACGTTCGCGCTGCACCCTGGGGGCAAGGCGAAGCCAGAGCTGCCCGACGCTTCAGCAGGGCCGTCTATCCGATCGTATTCGTCGTCGGCATCGCGCTGATCACGCAGCCCTGAATGCGTGCGCGGCGGCAGCCGGGCTCAGGCGGTCAGCTGCGCTGGAACGGGCTCGCCTTGCCCGTCGCGGACTTGGGCGACGCGGCGATCGAGCCACGCGCGCACCTGGCTCCAATGGCTGTCGGCGAACTCCCGCTTGAAGTAGCGCAAGTGATCGAGGCCCGGAGCCGCCTCGCCCGTGCGCAGCGTGACGAACTCTGTCGGTGCACCCGTGTAGTACTCATGCAGCAGCGCCTCGCAGTTCTCGACCCGCGCTAACCAGTCGTTCTCCAGCGCGAACGCGAGGATCGGCGCCTTGATCTTGGCGTGGAAGATCTCTTCGGACCGAGCCGCAAAATAACCGGCCATCCAATTGCGATCGAAGCTCCACCGTATCCATTCGCGTGCCACGCCGGCGGGCAAGTCTTGCGTCGCCGGCATGAGGACGTGGACTGGCGCGTAACCGAAAACAAGAATCGTGAGCGGCATGAACACGCCGAAGAAGAAGAGGCCCTGGAGCAGCTGCATGGGCGACTGGACGTGCACGTTGGACTTCGGAGAAAAGATCAGCACCAAGCCGCTCAGCAGATCGTGGTTCGGCATGAGCCCGGTGAGGTAGCCGCCCATGCTGTGGGCGACGATGAACTTGGGAACGTCGGGATAGCGACGCGCCAGCCAGTCCAGCGCGGCGGGCATGTCTTTGCGGCCCCAATCGCTCAACGAGGCCTGATATCCGGGCAGCTCTCCGAAGCGGGATTCTCCCATCCCGCGTACGTCGAATGTCAGCACCGCGTAGCCGTGCGAGGCAAGGTACGACGCGAAGCGGCCGTAGAACTGGCGCTTGATGCCGATGCCCGTATGGATCTGCAGCGCGCCCTTGGGCTCGCTGGCGGGCCTGTAGAGCGTCGCCGTCAGGCGGTGCCCGTCTGCTTCGATCTCGATCCGCTCTTGAACGCACGCATCTTGCGGTGCGCTGCCGGCGGCTCCCTCCGAGGCGGCGCCGACGGCGGGAGATGATTGAGAACTCTGCATATTCGCTCCATTCGCTCTCACGAGCCCGATCTGGGCGGCGTGCGCATCACGTCGAGGCGGACGACGGGCACCTCGATTCGCGTCGCGCTCGCCGCGCTACTTGATCGCGCGCTGCAGGTGCTCTTTGCCGTCGTAGCGCAGGAGCGTGTTCTTGCCGTCGATGATCGTGTGGATCTCGACCGGGCGCTTCCATACGCGCTGCAACGCGGTCAGCACTTCCCGGGCGTAGTCGATGCGCAGGTCGATGCCCTGGTGGTCGTGGCGCAAGAGCAGCTCGCCGCGGTTCTCGTGGTTGGCGTTGGTGACTTCGATGAAGGGCTGGCCGGCGTTGGTGAGCGCGAACAGGAGCTTCTCCTTCACCTCTTTGAATTTGCGCGTCTCGATCTCCCAGCGGTCGCGCTTCTCGTTGTAGCCGAAGGTATAGAGCTTCTGCGCGACCACGAACTCTTCGGTCAGGTACTCGTCGATGAAGGTGACGTCGTTGTAGTTCCGGCGCACCTCGAAGATCTTCTCGCGGCCCTGGTTGGTGCGGCGGTTCCACTCGCGGCGCGCCGCCAGGTCGTCGCACTCGTCCCACTCTTTGCCGAACATGCCGCGGTCCCAGCGCTCCTCGACGTGGCGGTAGAGCTCGACCCCGAGCTTGTACGGGTTGAGCTGGCCCGGCGCGGTGGCGAGCACGCCCGCGCAGCGGTCTGCATACTCGATGATCTCGGCGGCCGTGCAGACCCTCTCCGTCATCAACCGGGAGTGCCAATAGGTGGCCCAGCCCTCGTTCATGATCTTGGTCTGCATCTGCGGCAAGAAGTAGTAAGCCTCGTCGCGGATGATGCTGAGGATGTCGCGCTCCCAGCGCTCGAGCGGGGCGTGGTCGATCAAAAAGCCCATCACGTCGCGCTCGGGCGACTCCGGCACCTTGCGCTGCTTGCTCTTCTCGTCGGCGATCTTCTTGCGCTGACGCTCGACGAACTCGTCCGGGTTGATGTACGACTCCATGTAGTCGCGGTCGACGCGCAGGAGCGGCACTTCTTCCGCCTGATCCTGGAACAGCGCAAAGGGATCTTCGACCCGCTGTTTCTCCTTGTCCTGGCGCTTCCGGTCCTGCTTGGGCATGAACGGCTTGCGCAGGTCGATCAAGTTCTCGAGGCTCAGGCAGGTGTCGATGAACTCTTCGACCTTGTCGATGCCGACGCGGCCGGCCCAGCGCCGCACCAGCGCGCCGTGGTTGGCCATGGTGTCGATCCACTTGCGCAGGGGTTCTCCCGTGCGCGGGTCGACGCCTTGGTTGGTGCTCTGGAAGGTGTAGTTGTTCTTGAAGAAGTCGACGTGGGCGTAGACGTGGCTCATGACCAGCTTCTGGTCGACCATGCTGTTGCCCTCGAGCAGGTAGGCGATCGAGGGCGTGTTGTTGATCACCATCTCGTAGATGCGCGAGAGCCCGTACTCCGCGCTCTTCGACAGCTGCTCGTACTCCATGCCGAAGCGCCAGTGCGGGTAGCGCACGGGGAAGCCGCCGTAGCTCGCCACCTCGTTCATCTGCCGGTAGTCGAGCACCTCGAAGAGCGTCGGAAAGAAGTCGAGGGCGTAGTCTTTGGCGAAGCTCTCGATCGTGCGCTGGGCGTCGCGCAGGTCGCTGCTCGGTGCCGTATTCAGCACGAACTTAGGCATTATTTCCCCTTCCCCAAGAAGTCGCGGATGGAGCCCACGATGCCGTCGCGATCGCGGATCTCGCTGGTGATGATGCGCTCGTCGCTCTTGAGGTGCTCGCGCAGGTCTTTGATGAACTGGCCCGAGCCGTACGGGCTCTCGACCTGGCCGTAGCAGAACACGTTCGACACCGGCAAAAGCTTTTGCTTCAGGAGCTGCACGCACGAGAGCGTGTCGTCCACGCTCCAGTTGTCGCCGTCGGAGAAGTGGAACGGATAGATGTTCCACTCGCTCGCGGGGTAGTCCGCCTCGATGATCTCCGTGCACAGCTTGTAGGCGGAGCTGATCATGGTGCCGCCGCTCTCGCGCGTGCGGAAGAAGGTGTCGCGGTCGACCTCGCGCGCGACCGCGTCGTGGATGATGAAGCGCGTCTCGATGCCTTTGTATTGGCGGCTCAGCCAGGCGTCGATCCAGAAGCTCTCGATGCGCACGATCTCTTTCTGCTCGTCGCCCATCGAGCCCGACACGTCCATCATGTAGATGATCACGGCGTTGGCGACCGGCTCGGTCTCGGTGCGCCAGGAGCGAAAGCGCATGTCATCGCGCACCGGCACGACCACGGGGCGCTTGGTGTTGTAGGTGCCCATCGAGATCTGGCGCTTGAGCGCCTCGCGGTAGGTGCGGCGAAAGTGACGCAGCGAGTTCGGCCCCACGCGCCTTACGCCTACATAGCGGTCGCGCTGGTTGACGATGCGACTCTTGCCTTTGTCCTCGATGCGCGGGAGCGCCAGCTCCTCGCCGAGGATGTCGGCCAGCTCGTCCAAGCTCACTTCCACTTCGAGCGCGTGCTCGCCAGGGTTCTCGCCGGCTTGCTTGCCCTGACCGGGTTGCGGCTGGCCTTGCCCCAGCGGATCGCCCGGATCGCCTTCGCCCTGACCGACACCGCCCTGCTGCTTGTCGCCGTAGCGAAAGCGCGGGATGTCGATCTGCGGGATCGGGATCGAGACGACGTCCTTGCCCTGACGGCCAAGGAGCTCGCCCTGCGAGATGTACTTACGCAGGTTCTGCCGGATCTTGCCGCGCACGATGTGGCGGAAGCGCCCGTGATCTTGG
>CAZYWR010000424.1:0-4721 GCA_964651185.1 uncultured Polyangiales bacterium | reverse complement strand
CGCCGACTTCCACGGGTCGACTCTGCAGCTGGGAAAACGCGACGAGCACGCTGCCTTGCTGGTCGCACAAGAAGCCATCGACGCCGCTCTCTGTACGGCGCAGGTGAACCAGCGCGGCGCGGCCCGCGGGCTGATAGACGGCGAAGCGCTCGATGGCGAAGGGCAGGGAGACGCTCCCTCCCTCGCGCTGCCACGCCGCAGCCGCGTGAAACGCCGCGTCGAGCAGCGCGGGATGCACGCCGTAGCCGGCGCACTCGACTTCCTCGGCCAGCGCGAGCTCGCCGACCAGGACGTCAGGGCCCGACGCGAGCGACTGGACGCCGCGAAACGCGGGGCCGTACGCGAGGCCGGCATCGGACAGATCCTCGTAGAGAGCCGCGACATCCAAGGAGGAGGTGGCCTCCCCGCGCGGCGCGAGCAACGCAGACGCGTCTGCGGGCAGCAGCGCGGGACCCACGACGGCGGTCGCGTGCCGCGTCCACGACGACACCTCGCTGGCCTGACTGTACACCGCGGCCTTGATGCGCTCGTCCTCGCGCGTGACGGTGACTTGCACGCGCAACGCGCCTTGTTCGGGTAGCCACAGCGGCGCGTGGAACACCAGCTGCGTGATCTCGACCGCCTGCGCCTCCAGCGCATATTCCGCGGCGGCGCGCACGAGCTCGGCGAACCCCGCGCCCGGCATCAGCGCGCGCTCGGCGACGCGGTGATCGTAGAGCCACGCGTGGGTGGAGGGGGAGAGCAGCGACTCGTAGACCGCTTCGGCGCCCGCCATGGGCACGCGCACGCCGAGGAGGGGATGCCCCGTGGCTTCGCCGCTGCGTGCGCCTGCGCCGCCGATCTCGGCCCAATAACGCCGTCGCTGCCAGGGATAGGTGGGCAGCTCCACCGCTCGCTCCTGGCCGCATACCTTCGCGAGCTCATGCCACCCACCGCGCACGTAGAGCTCGGCGAGCGAGCCGAGCAGGGCGCGCCGCTCGGGCTGATCGCGCACCAGCGAACCCAGCACGAGCGTGTCGGCCGCGTGGCCTTCGCGCAGCTCTTCGAGGGCGGTCGTGAGCGCAGGGTGGGCGCTGAGCTCGACGATCACACAGGGGCCTTCGCGGAGCAACGACTCCAACACCTCGCAAAAGCGCACCGGCTCGCGCAAGTTGCGCGCCCAGTAGCGCGCGTCGAGCTCGCCCGCGCGCACGTCCTCGCCGGTCACGGTCGAGCGCATGCATGGCTGCGGTGCTGCGCTCGTCACGCCGGCGAGCGCCTCGATCAGCGGCGCGAGCAGCGGTGTGACCTGCGGGCAGTGGCCCGCGACGCTGGAGCGGATGCGCCGGTAAAACACGCCGCGCGTCTGGAGCGTCGCGAGCAGCGCCTCCAGTGCGCGGGGATCGCCCGACACGACGGTCGAGCGCGGACTGTTGGAGGCGGCGATGCTCAGCGCGTGTTCTTGACCGGCGATCGCCAGGCGCGTGTCCGCCGCGGAGAGCTGGACCACGGCCATCTCGCCCAGCCCCGCGATCTGCGTGAGCAGTTTGCTGCGGCGGCAGATCACGGCGGCGGCGTGCTCGAGCGAAAGCGCGCCGGCCGCGTACGCGGCGGCCACCTCGCCCTGACTGTGGCCCATCACGACGTTCGGCTCCACGCCCCACGAGCGCCAGAGCGCGCACAACGCGACGTTGATGGCGAACAGGACCGGCTGCACCACGTCGATCGCGTCGAGCCGCGATTCCGCTGCGCTCGCGGCGAGCTCAGCGAGCACGGACCAGCCGGTCTCGCGCTCGATGGCGACATCGCAGGCGCGCAGCGCGTCGCGGAACACCGGCTCCTGCTGCAGCAGCTCGCGCCCCATGCCGAGCCACTGCGAGCCCTGGCCGGGAAACACGAACACCACGCGCGGCATCTGCCGCGCGCCGAGGCCGCGCACGAGCTGCCCGTCGTCGCTCCGCAGCAGCCGCAGGAGCTCCTCGCGCGTGGCGGCGACGGCCGCGGCACGGTGCTCGTGCTGGTCGCGCGTGGTCGCGAGGCTGAACGCAAGCTCGCCCAGCGTCTGTTCGGGATGCGCTTCGACGTGCTGCGCCAGGCGGCGGACGGCGTCGTCGAGCGCATTCGCCGTCTTCCCAGTCACCACCACCAGCTCGGCCGTACGCGACGAGGCGTGCGCTGCCTGTTCCGCCGCGTTCTCCTGCGCCGGCCCTTCTTGCAACACGACGTGCGCGTTGGTGCCGCTGATGCCGAAGCTGCTCACGCCGGCGATGCGGGGCCCGCCTCGGGCCGGCCACTCGAGCGCTTGCGCCGCGACCTTGAGCGGCAGTAGGTCCCACATGATGTGCGGGCTCGGCGCGTCGAAGTGCAGACTCTTCGGGATTCGCCCGTGCTGGAGCGCCAGCACCACCTTGATGACGCCCGCCACGCCCGCGGCGGCTTGGGTGTGTCCGAAGTTGCTCTTCACCGAGCCGATCACCAGCGGTGCGTCTGCCGCGCGTCCTTCGGCGAGCGCCTTGCCCAGCGCGTGCACCTCGATCGGATCGCCGAGCGGCGTGCCGGTGCCGTGGCATTCGACGTATTGGACGTCGCCCGGGCGCACGCGGGCTTG
Organism: uncultured Polyangiales bacterium; assembly: GCA_964651185.1. Lineage (GTDB taxonomy): Bacteria > Myxococcota_A > Polyangia > Polyangiales > DASUME01 > DASUME01. Next base: position 2,134 of record CAZYWR010000424.1, on the reverse strand, counting down.
CGCGAGCGCCGCGCGGATGACCGCCTCCTGCGCCGGCCCATTGGGCGCGCTGAAGCCGTTGCTGCGGCCATCCTGGTTGACCGCCGAACCGCGGACGACGGCGAGCACGCGGCGGCCGTTGCGCTGCGCATCAGACAGCCGCTCGAGCACCAACATGCCGCAACCTTCGGCCCAACTGACCCCGTCCGCGGCGGCGGAGAAGCTCTTGCTCCGGCCGTCGGGCGCGAGCGCGCGCAGGCGGCTCAGCTCGATGAACGCCTTGGGCGTGACCATCAGCGCAGCGCCGCCCGTGAGCGCCAGCGAACACTCGCGGTTGCGCAGCGCCTGGCAGGCGAGATGCACGGTCACCAGCGACGACGAACACGCGGTGTCCAGCGTGATCGCCGGACCTTGCAAGCCCAAGAGGTAGCTGATGCGGCCCGAAGCGACGTTGCCCGCGCTGCCGGTGCCGACGTGGCCGTTGAGCTGATCCAGCTGCGCATCGACCAGCGAGCTGTACTCCTGGTACATGAGCCCGACGAACACGCCGGTGCGGCTCCCCGCGAGCCGTCCCGGCATGATGCTGGCGCGCTCGAGCGCCTCGATGCTGGTCTCCAGCAGCAGGCGATGCTGCGGATCCATGTGCGCGGCTTCGCGCGGAGAGATGCCGAAGAAGTCGGCGTCGAAGCGATCGATCTCGGGGATGAAGCCGCCCGAGCGCGTGATCATCTTGCCGGGCGCGTCCGGGTCCGGGTCGTAGAGGGCGTCGATGTCCCAGCGCTCTTTGGGCATCTCGGCGATCGCGTCTTCGCCGCCGTCGAGTAGGCGCCAGAACGACGCAGGATCGCTGATCCCTCCGGGGTAGCGGCAGCCGATGCCGACGATGGCGATGGGCTCTTCGGCGCGGCTGTCAGCCTGCTTCAGGCGCGCCTTCAGCTTCTGAATCGTCAACAGCGCCTGGCGCAAGCTCTCCATATGTTCGTTCATGGCTAGTCTCCCGCGCTGTCCGCTTCCAAAGCTTCCCGTTGCAGCCGTGCGATCAGCTCTCGCTCCGAGAGTTGCGCCACGATCGTTTCATCCATCTCGATCTGCTCCGTCGGCGGCGCATCGGGGCCGACCACCTGGTCGACCAAGTAGCGGGCCAGGGTACGCGGCGTGGGGTAGTCGAAGACGAGCGTCGCGGGCAGCAAGCGGCCGGCGCGGCGAGCGAGCGCGTTACGAAGGTTCACGGCCATCAGCGACTCGAGCCCGTGGTCGTGCAAGGGCCGGTCGATGGCGACCTCGTCTGGACTGGACAACGCGAGCGCGCGCGCAGCCTCGACGCGCACCGCCTCCAGCGCGGTCTCGATGCGGCGGCCCTCCGGCAGCAGCAACAGCTCTTCGGCCCACGAGTCGGGCTTCGCGCGCTCCGAGCGCCGCACCGGCACCAACGTGCGCCAGAGCGCCGGCACTTCGCCCTCGAAGCCGCGGCGCAGCGCGCTGACCTGCATCGGCACCGGCAGGAGCAGCGCCTCCGCGCGCTCGAGCGCTGCCGCGAACAGCGCCACGCCGCGCGACGGCGTGACCGCCTGGATGCCGGGACGCGCGAAGCGCCCTTGCGTGCGCTCGTCGAGCCCCTTGGCGAGCCCCGTGGCTTTGCCCGCCTCGTCGGTCCACAGGCCCCAAACCAGGCTCTGCGCGCGGAGGCCCTGCGCGCGGCGATGTGCCGCCAAGGCGTCGAGAAAGATGTTGGCGGCGTTGTACGGCGCCTGGCTCGGCGAGCCGAGCGTGGAGGAGAGCGAGGAGAAGAGCAGGAAGAAGTCGAGCTCGCGCTCGCGCGTGAGTTGATGCAGGTTCCACGCGCCTTGCACCTTGGGCGCCATCACGCGCGCGAGGCGCTCGTGGTTTTGCGTGGTGAGCACGCCGTCATCGAGCACCGCAGCGGCGTGGATGACCCCGCGCAGCGCGGGGATGTCGCGCAGCAAGCGAGCGACCGCGTCGAAGTCCGCCACGTCGACGGCAGCGACATCGACGCGCGCGCCGCGCGCCGAGAGCTCCGCGACCGCGCGGCGCGCGCCAGGTGTGTCGAGGCCGCGGCGTCCGGTCAAGACCAGGCGCGGGTAGCCGCGCTCTGTGAGCCAGCGCGCGATATGCAGCGCGATGTCGCCGAGGCCGC
>CAZYWR010000423.1:0-4703 GCA_964651185.1 uncultured Polyangiales bacterium | reverse complement strand
GATGCGCTCCCTGCTGCCGCGCCGCCGCCGCCCCCGAAGCCCAGAGAGATCGAGCCGCCGCGGCCGGCGCGCAGCGCGGCCGAGGACGTGGCGACGCTCAAGCGCGGCCTCGCCTCCACACGGGGTGGTTTCGTCGCGCGTCTGACGCAGCTTTTCCGCGGCAAAAAGCAGATCGACCCCGGCTTGCTCGACGAGATCGAAGAGGTGCTGATCACGGCCGACATCGGCGTGACCACGACGCGGCGCATGCTCGATCGGCTTCGCGAGCGCATGTCGCGCCACGAGCTGACCGACGAGGAGCGCGTCTGGTCAGCGATCCGCGAAGAGGCGGCCGCGATCTTGGGAAGCTCACCGAGCGGTTTGGCACTCACTCACAAGCCGGCTGTGATACTGGTCGTGGGCGTGAACGGCGTCGGGAAGACCACCACGACAGGCAAGCTCGCGAGCCGCTTAAGCGCGCACGGGCAGAAAGTCGTGCTCGCGGCGGCAGACACGTTTCGTGCCGCAGCCGTGTTGCAGCTCGAGGTCTGGGGCAAGCGCATCGGTTGTCCAGTCGTGCGTGGAAAAGAGAATGCTGACCCGTCTTCGGTGGTATTCGAGGCCGTCAAGCGCGCCCAGAGCGAGGGAGCAGACGTGCTGTTGATCGACACCGCAGGCCGCCTGCACACGAAAGCGCCGCTGATGGAAGAATTGAAAAAGATCGGCCGAACCATCGAGAAGGCTCTCAATCGGCCTGCCGAGGAGATCTTACTCGTGCTCGATGCTACGAACGGTCAGAACGCGCTGCAGCAAGCCGCGCTCTTTCGCGACGCCCTGCCGCTCACTGGAATCGTACTGACCAAGCTCGATGGAACGGCCAAAGGTGGCGTCGTACTCGGCATCGTCGATGAACAGAAGCTACCGATCCGCTTCGTTGGGATCGGCGAGCGCGTCGAAGATTTGCGTGAATTCGATCCGCAGAGCTTCGTCGAGGCGCTCTTCGAACGCACGGACTCGGAGCCGTCGGCAGCGTGAAGGGCTCTAAGCGTTGCTTGTCCGAGTTTCACCGTGATATAGTCGCCCGCGCCTTGCGTGGAACGCCGGATTCCTTAGCGATTTCCGCGGTTTGCACCTCGACAATCGCAAGCAAATCGGTCGCTTCTGAACCAGTGACAGGCCGCTGAAAAGGTCGCTCTGTGCGGAGTTCTAAAGAGGTGTGCATGACTAAGTCTCGAATCGTGGCGTGGCTCGCGCTGGCCTTCTGCATGCAGCTGAGCGCCACCGCCACCGCCCAGGACATGAGCTTCGACCTCGATGAGACCGAAGGCTCCGGCGGCAAAGCAGGGACCAAGAAGGGAGACAAAGCCGGAACGCAGGCGCAGGGTGAAGGCGAGACGGAAGCTCCGGCTGGCGGCGAAGGCGGCGTGATCGAGGGTCTTGCCACGGAGCAGTCGGCCGAGGGCGAAGGCACCGGCGAAGCTGGACCGAAGCCCGCCGAAGTGTCCGAGGAGATCTACGCAGTCCAACAGATCTACGCGCTCCGCAACAACCGCATCGAGCTGATGCCTTCGTTCGGCGCCACGCTGAACGATCCGTTCGTCACGCACGCGACCATCGGCGCCGGCCTGAACTACTGGATCACCAACGTGCTGGCCGTGGGTGCGAGCCTGCAGTGGTACCAAGGTCTCGAGCAAGAATCAGACCTGAACTTCCACGTGCGTCGCTCTGCGCGCCTCGGCACGCGTCCCACGCAGTACCAGTTCGGCGCGTCGCTGAACATGTCTTACGTGCCGGTGTACGGGAAGTTTACGATGTTCCGGCGCTACATCTTCCAGTGGGACGCCTATCTCATGGGCGGCGTCGGCATCATGCGGACGCGCCCCGTCCCCATCGTCGATCCCCAGATCCGTAGCTTCGACTACACGTACAAGGTCTCCATCCTCAATCCCGCGATCGGTATCCGCGTGTTCGTGAGTAAGTGGCTGGCCGTATTCGGCGAGGTGCGGGTCTACCCCTACCTCGAGAAGCTCGAGAACCTGAACGTGAGCCTGGGCGCCGCTCGCCAGGATCCGAAGACCTGGCTCGATAACTCGTCGACGTTGGTCTTCAACGTGGTCGCGTCGCTCGGCCTCTCGATCTACTTCCCGTTCACGTTCGACTACAAGCTGCCCAAGTAGCCGCTGAAAGCGCTAACGATGCAGACCATTACATCGCAATCGAGGAAGTCCATGAATACGGCAGCGCGCTGGCTGATTGCACTTGGGTTGGTCGTGGCGGCAGGTGGATCGATCGCTGCGTCTCGCGCCGAGGCGCAGGAGGTTCAGGTCACTGGCCCCCTCGCCGGGCAACCCGCGGTCCGAAAAATGCGCATCTACCGCGATGGCCGTTTTCAGATCCAGCCTGAGTTCGGCGCGACCTTGGTCGACGAGTTCACGCGCACGATGCTGTTCGGCGCGCAGATCGGCTACCACTTCACTGACTGGCTCGGCATTCACGCCTTCTTCGACTACGGCTACGGGATCGACACGAACCTGACAGACCAGGTGAAGAAGCGCGGCCAGCGCACCGACAACAACGCGCTGAGCCTCCCCGATCCAAAGCAGTTCGGTAACCAGGTCGGCAAGATCAATTATCTGACGGGCGTCCAAGCCACGTTCATTCCCCTGCGCGGCAAGCTCGCCCTGTTCCAGGCGGCGTTCATCGACACTGACTTCTACCTCTTCGGCGGCGTGGCGTTCGCGGGCGTCGAGGAGCGCGCGGACATCACGAACGGCACCTGCACGGCCTCGACGCTGCGCAATGCCCGGCTGCAGGGCGCAAACGCTTTCGATCAAGCCAACCGCGCTTGCCTCGACACCCAGGACAAGCGCGCTTCGCGCGTGGCGATCGCCCCCACCTTCGGCGCCGGCCTTTCGCTGTACCTCACTGACTACCTGGCCATGACGCTCGAATACCGCGCCTTTCCGTTCAAGTGGAACACGAGCGGCACGGATGAGGGCGGCATGAACAAGAGCCGCAAGGCGGACAAGAACGGGCCCTTCCCGGACGGAAAGATCGACTCGGCGGACCGCACCAGTCAGTTCAACCAAATGTTCCGGCTCGGCTTCGCCTTCTATCTACCCGCCCACGGCAAGGTCACCGACTAGCGCGAGCGCAGGCGAGAGCAGCCGACGCGCTCAGCGCCGCCGTGGTAGGCCGCTCGCGTCGACCGCAAACGTGTCGGGGAGCTTCCCCGCGCTCTTCGCGTCCACCGTCCAGCCGCGCTCGCTGAAGCCGTCGAGGATGCGCGCTTTGATGCGCATGCTCTCCTCGCGCGCGAGCGCTGCGCCGAGCTCTGCGCGAGCATCGTCCGCGTTTTCCTGCGCGAGGATTGCGCCCGCCGCGTGGAAGCGCGCGGGCTCGTGCACGTCGGACAAGAACGGCTTGACCGTCTCCACGACGCCCACGCCGCGACGCGCCTCGAGCTCGGCCAATACCTGCAGCTTGCGCTGCGGATCACGCTGATACTCGGTGTCCATCTTGCGCAAGAGGTCGAGCAGAAGGTCGAGCACTTCGGGGGGACTCAAGAGCTGATCGAGCATCTTGAGCGGCCACGAAAGCGACTCCGCCTTGTCGATGAAGCGGCGCACCGGCGGCACCGCGAGCCCGCCCTTGGCGACGATCGCGTTGAAGACGGCGTCCTTCTCCTCTTGGTCGGTGATGGTCGGGTCGACGTAGAACGTGAAGCGCACGAGCAGCGCCTGCACGGCCTCTTCGCTGTCGATTTTGATGAGCGCCTGGATGGCTTCCCAGCGGTCGGGCGCCAGCCCGCGCTTGTCCGCGACCTTGGGCGCGAGCTTTTGCACGGCGCTCTGCCCGCCGCGCTTGCTGAATAGATCGAATAGTCCCACAGCGCGAAGATGACTTAACCGAGCGCCCCCTTCTACATGAGCGTTCTCGATCCGCGAAACAGCTCGGGCTCCCTTCGCGCGCGCTGGCCTCGCCGGCACACGAGTTCGGCGCGCCCGACACCGTCAACGCGAGCCAAAGCGCGGCTAGCGCAGCAGCACAGGTTGCAGAACGACCTGGCCGCCTTGCGTCTGCACCAGGAAACGCACGGCTTTGACGCCGTGTTTTTTCGCGAGCGCCTGTTCGTTGCCTTTGAGCCGTTGCACGAAGCGATCTTCCGGCACGTTGAAGGACTCACCGATCGCGCTCTTCGCGGCAGCGTATTCCTCGAAGACCCGCTTGTAGTAGGCGCCCTCGGCCTCCTTCGAGAGGCGCGCGGCCACGGCCGGATCGTCGATCGGCTCGCCGGCACCCCCGGCGCTCGCGCTCACCGAGGAGACGCTAGCCGACGCGCCGCCCGACGACCCGCTCGCGCTGCCCGGCTGTGCGTCGCTGAAGGCCGTGTCTTTCCAGTCGGCGCTCGCAGCGGCTGGAGGCGGGCCCTCTTCCTCGTCTTCGGCCGCGGCCTCCGATACACCCGTGAACACGTTGAGAAGCTGGTTGATGCGGTAGGCGAGCCCGCCGAGGTCCGGGTTGCTGGTATCGAGCCGCACTTCCGTGTTGCCGTTGATCACGGCGAGCACGCCCTCTTCGATCTCCTCGATGGGCCGCACGATCGTATTGCCGACCATGAAGCCGTAGGCGAGCACGACCAGCGAGAACACCAAGGTGAGAGCCAAGATGATCTTGGTGGGCTCGGCCGCCTGCTCCGCGCTCTCGGTGCGATCGGCGAGCAC
>CAZYWR010000422.1:0-4107 GCA_964651185.1 uncultured Polyangiales bacterium | reverse complement strand
CGCGCCCCTTCGCCGGCGCGCGCCGCCGCTTCATCCCGCGCGCCCACGCCACGGCCGGCTGCCGCCGCAAGCGCGCAGAGCGCGCCCCAACCGTCGACGGCGAGCGCCAGCGCGGCCCCCTCCCAGCGCTCCCAGCCCGATCTCGCTGCGCCTGTGGACAGGCCTCGCGAACGCCGGTCGAGACGCCATCGGGGCGCGCTCGCGCAGCGCATCAAGCGCGGCCATCGCCACGCGCACCACCACCGCCATCATCACCACCACTGACCCGCGTTCAGGCGCCGGGCGCGCGAAGCTTCACGAAGCGCCTCGCGCGCGGCGATCTTCGCGCTCCTGCAGCACGCGCCAGAGGATCTTTCCGGAGCCGGACTTGGGCAGCTCGTCCACGAACTCCACGCTGCGCGGCACCTTGTACGCGGCCATCTGCGTGCGCGCCCAGTCGATCAATTCTTCTTCGCTCACGGTGCCGCGCGCTTCCGGCTTGAGCACCACGACGGCCTTCACGGTTTCGCCGCGCCTCGCATCTCTTCGGCTGATCACAGCGGCTTCGTGCACCGCCGGATGCGCGTAGAGCTGCGCCTCTACCTCGGCCGGCCACACTTTGAAACCGGCGGCGTTGATCATACGTTTGAGCCGATCGACCAAGAAGAAGTAGCCATCTTCGTCGGTGCGCCCGAGATCGCCCGTGCGAAAAAAGCGCTTGCCTTCGAGCTCCACGAAGCACGCCGCGGTGGCCTCGGGCTTGTTCCAATATCCCTCGAACACCTGCGGCCCATGCGTGATGATCTCGCCGACCTCGCCCGGCGGGAGCTCGACCAGGGTGTCGGGATGCACGACGCGCGCGTCGACGCCGAAGATGGGAATGCCGAGGCACTGGCGCTTCGGGCGATCCGGCGGGTTGATGTGCGAAGGTGCCATCGTCTCGGACAAACCGTAGCCCTCGACGAACGCGATGCCGCATAGCTCCTCGAGCTTGGCCGCGATCGCCTCCGGCATCGCCGCTCCGCCCCCGCCGAGCGTGTGCAGGCTCGAGAGGTCGTACTGCGCGACGTTCGGACTCGAGACCAAATCCACGATCATGGTCGGCACGGCGGTCCAGCTCGTGACGCGATAACGCCGCACGAGCTCCGCGGCCACGTCGCGATCCCAGCGCGGCAGCAGCACGAAGGTCGCTCCCATGTAGATCGACTGGTTCATTCCGTTCTGCATACCGGTCACGTGAAAGAGCGGCAGCACCCCGAGTACGATCTCGTCTGCAGACGTGTGATGCCAATGCGGCACCGCGACCGCGGTATGCATGACGGAGCGGTGCGTGTGCATGCAACCCTTCGGGTGGCCGGTGGTCCCAGACGTGTACGGCATCACGCACAGGTCGCCCGCGCTCGCGGTATGAGGCAGCGGTTCGAGCCCGAGATCGAGCGCGCGCTGCCACGAGACAGCGCCGGCCGGGACGGGCTCGCGCGGCGCGCACACCACGTCGGGCACGGCGAGCGCGCTCTCTGCGGTCAAGTAGTCCGAATAAGCCGCGACGATCGCCGTGAGCGGCCCGCTCTCGAGCAGCGGACGCACTTGCTCCAAGCGCTCCTGTCCGGCCAGCACGACCGTCGCGCCGCTGTCCTGCAGCATGTACGCAAGCTCGGCCGTCATGTTCATCGGGTTGATCGGCACCACGACGGCATCGGCCCGCAGCACCGCGTAAAACCCGATCACGAACTGCGGGCAGTTCTGCATGTACAGCGCCACGCGGTCGCCGCGCTTGATCCCGCACTTGCGCTGCAAGTACCCGGCGAGCCGCTCCGCGTCGCGCTTGAGCTCCGCATACGAGAGCACGTTGTCGTAAAAGACCGTGCACGGCTTGTCCGGGGATCGTTGCGCGGAACGCTCGAGGTTGAGCCAAAGTGAGCCCTCGGGCAAAGTCAGCGTGCGTGGCACGTCGGCGGGCCAAAATGCGAAGTGGCGATCGCTCATTCTCTCATCTCTCCGAAACTCGCCGCTCCCTCGCCGTTGCGAACGAGTGAGCGGCTGCCCTCGGCTCTCCCAAGGACCACCGCGTGGTCGAATTCCCCAGTATGAAGGGTTGGTCCGGCGCCGGGAAAGAGCTGGTCTCGCGCAGTCGCGCGAAACCTAAGCCGAGGTCGCCCCAGCCGTGTCTACATCCCTTTCCTGGCTGTTGCTCCTGTATCAGCTACCTGCACAACCGTCGACGCAGCGCGTGCAGGTTTGGCGCCGCTTGCGCTCGTGCGCTGCGGTGAATCTACAACATTCGGTATGGCTCCTGCCAGATGCGCCCGCGCAGCGCGAACTCCTGAGTGAGCTTTGCCGCGACATCGAGAGCGGCGCGGGAAGCGCACGCCTCTTGCCTATTCAGCTCAACGATCCCGAGCGCGACGAGGAGATGAAGGAGCTCTTCCGCAAGCAGTCCCAGCAGGCTTACGCGGAGCTGATCCAGGGCTGCCGCGAGCTCGCGCTTCGCGTGGGTGACGTGAGCGCCGCAGGGCCGTGCTCCGCATCGGCGCTCGCGGAGCACGAAGACGCCCTGAGCAAGCTCGAAGGCCGGCTCGCCAAGATGCACGCGTACGACTTCTTCGGCGGCGGCGATCACGGGCAAGCCCTCGATGTTTTGCTCGTTTGCCACCGCGCCCTCGACACGGCGCGCGCACGGGCGCCGTCGGAGACGCATGCCCATGGCGCAGACGACGCCGCGAGCAAGAGCGTCCGGCGGGCGCGCGGGCCGCGCTGATATCCGCTAGAGTCAAGCCCGTCCGGGACTCCCCGAGCAGGGGCCCGGTGCTTATCTGCGCCAGGCGGCCTGCATCGAGTGAAGGAACGCGGCCTCCGGGGGAGATACATGGCAGGTGTTTTTTCTCGGAGCGTCTTCTTGCTGCCGCTCGCCTCATGCGTGGTCTCGTCGCCGTGCTTCGCCGAAGCGCCTGACGAGCACGCGTGCCGCGGCCCGATCCTCCTGCTCGATGCCAGCATCGACCCCGTGTGGCAGCCAGCCCTATCCGCTCTCAAGGACCGGCTGATCGCGCTTCCTGACGTCGATCGCTGCGCGACCGTGCGCATCTTCGCGGCCGCTCCCGGCGTGCTGGTCGAGGTCGAACTCGCGGACGGGCGCGCCGCCGTCCGCCGCGTCGAAGACCAAACCATGCTCCTGTTCGTGATCCAGTCCCTGATCACGCGCCTTCCGGCGGCCGAGCCTCGTGCCCTGCCCGCGCGGCCTGCCCGCTCCGAAGCGACGGTCGAGCGCGCCCCGCGCGCGCCCGAGGCAGAGCGCCCGCGCCGCGTGCTGGAGTTCGCGGTCGCCGCGAGCGCGCGCTTCGCCGAGCGCCCGAGCTACATCGGGTACGGCGTGGCGCTCGACGCCGATCTGGCGCTCGGGAACTGGCTGGTTGGGTCCTGGATACGTTGGAACTTTCGCGACCTGCCGGTGCACGGCCAGCACCTTCCGCCCGACCTGGTGATGGCCTCCTTCTTGTGGGGCGGCTTCGCCGGGCGGCGCTTTGGGCTCGGTCGCTGCGCGCTCGACGTGACGGCGGGCCTCAGCATCATGATCGAAGATCAAGAGGCGTTCGAGGGAACGCCCAACGACACCGGCGGAGAGTTCGCCGACGTGACGCTCGGCACCGCCTTGCGGTTGGTAGCGCCGGCCGGCGGAGGCCCGGGGTTTTTCGCGCTGCTCGGGGGCGAGGTCTACCCCACGCGCGTCGGTCATCGCGCGCACCGCGCGGCGCAGCTTCCCCAACTGCCTGCCGGCGGCATGACGCTCGCCCTGGGCTTCGCGTGGAGTGTCCTGCAATGAAACGACCACAGCCGCAGAGCGCGCTGCACCCGCCGGAGAGCGACGCCGCCGACATGGCCCGGCTAGGGCGCGGTGATCTGGGCGCCCTCGGCGCCATTTATGACCGCCATTACCTGCCCGTTCTGCGGTTCGTGCAGCGCGCGACCCGCGACGCGCCGGATGCAGAAGACGTCGCGCAGGAGGTCTTTCTCACGGCCTCGCGCATCGCCCGCGACTACGACGGCAGGGCGTCTTGCCGACCTTGGCTCTTCGGCATCGCGGCGCGCCACATCCTGCACCACGGGCGCGGCGCCGCGCGCGTCGCCCGC
>CAZYWR010000421.1:0-5279 GCA_964651185.1 uncultured Polyangiales bacterium | reverse complement strand
GACGTGGACGATGCCGACGCCGGACTTGTCCCAGAATCGTGGCGAGAACTGCGCCGGCGCAGCGAACACGCCACACAATGTCATGAACGCGACGGCGCCGGTGACCAAATAGCCGTATGAGGCGCGTGCGCTCCTGTGCAGTGCAACGGCGGCCTGTGCCAGGGTGCTCATCGCGCGAACAGCTGCCTTCGACCCTTTGGATCCAGCAGAGCCTCGCCCATCGTTACTGGAACTCGTGCGCAGCGGTCAAGTTCGCGCGCGGTGACGGCACGTCAGTTTACCGGGAACTGGAAGAGCAGCTCCCCTTCCCGAATCATTCCCAACTCGTCGCGCGCGATGCGCTCGATCGCTTCGGGGTCGTGGCGAAGGGACTTGACTTCCCGCCGCAGCCGCTCGATGTCGCTTTGCAAGGCTACGTTTTCGCGCTTGACGCGCGCGAGCTGCTCTTGAAGCCGCCGGTAGCGGGGCAGACCTTGCTCGCTCAGTGTGCGCAATGGAACGCTGAGCATGGCGTAGACCAAGAGCCCAAACGGCAGAAGCCAAGCCAGCGAACGACGCAACGACATGGAGTCTATCAAAGCTGCCTTTCTACCCTGGCTCGGGTCAACTTGTCAGCGTCGATCGAGCGCGATCGTGCTCTCCTCGAGCGCGCCGCGGAACAGCACGATGCGAACGACGTGGCCGGGCGCCGACACGCGCAGCTGGTGCAGCGCGTCGTCGGGCTCGGGTAAGACGAAGCCGCCGCGTCCGATCTCGATGCCGTCGAGCTCGGCCTTGGCGTAGGCCGGGGAGAGCTGGATGACGTGCGTCGCGTTCGGGCGGTGCGCGCCGCGCCCGGACGCACTTGCCTCGTGCTCGAGCGCGTCTAACGGAGGCGTGCGCTCTTCGGCTTCGCCGCGCGTCACCCCCAGTCCGGCCATCAATCCCAGGCCCAAAAGGGCCACTCCGCCCACCATGCGCAGGCTCGCTCGTGCCCAAGGCCGCCAACCTGCGCCGCGCTGCGGGACGGCGTCGATCGGTGTCGCGGGCCGCGCATGGCCCGCGGGCTGCGTATGGAACGTGCCGGAGAGCAGTTGCGCGCTGCACATGCCGGCGCGTTCGGCGCGCGAGAGCCAAAGCTTGCGCGTCCGGGCGCTCGCGAACGGCACGAGCGCGTGGGCGAAGTCGTTCACGGACGCGAAGCGCTGGGCCGGCTTTTGGGCCGTGGCGCGCGCGAGCGCGAGGTCTAGATCGCGGGGCAACCAGGGCGCGACGCGCGCGAGGCGCGGGTGCTTGCCTCGGGCGACCTTCGCCAAGACCGTATCCACGCTCGTACCGGGAAACGGCTCTTGACCGGTGAGCAGCTCGAAAAGCACGGCGCCGATCGCGTACTGATCACTGCGTTCGTCCACGGCCTCGCCGCGCGCCTGTTCGGGTGACATGTAATGCGGCGTGCCGAGCGCATCCTGCCCGCTCGTTTGCGTCGCGTCCGAGCGCCGTGCGATGCCGAAATCCACGAGCTTCGGGCGCACGCTGCCGTCCCCCAACCGCGCGAGCAGGATGTTGGCAGGCTTGATATCGCAGTGCAGCACGCCGGCCGCGTGCACCGCCGCGACGGCGTCGAGGATAGGCAAGAGCAAATCCACCGCGCTCTCGACGGCGAGGGGGCCTTCGCGGCTCAGCTTCTGGGCGAGCGTCTCGCCTTCCAAGAGCTCCATGACCAGGTACGGCACGTCATCGTCCACGCCCACATCGCTCACGTCGACCACGTGGGGATGGCGCACGCGCGCCGCGCACTCGCCTTCGCCCAAGAAGCGCACGCGCGCCGCGCTGTCGAAGCGCAAGGTGGGGCGCAGCAACTTGAGCGCGACCCGCTTGCGCAGCCCCGTGTGTAGCGCGACGTAGACGTCACTCATACCCCCGGAGCCGAGATATGAAATGAGCTCGTATTGCCCGAGCCGCCGCGATGCCGGAGTCAGCATCATCGCCATGACATCCCCCCGTCAGAGCATTCGTAAGGTAGCAAAACAAACGCGGCGTCCTCGCTTTATTTTGTGCAATTGATCGCGCTCCGCACGTCGTGTGCGCGGGAGCAACGCAGTGTTTACTCGAACGTTACCGAGTGTCCGGCAAAAGCCCGACGGCGCGCTCTGCGGGTGAAAAGCACGCTTGCGGCGGCTGCGCGAAAATCCGCCAGCGCGCGCTACAGTCGCGCGATGCGGATCTTGATCATCGGAGCGGGTGGAGTGGGAGGTTACTTCGGAGCGCGTCTCCTCCAGGCGGGCTGCGACGTCACGATCGCGGCGCGCGGAGAGCACGGTCGCGCGCTGCTCGAGCGCGGGCTCACGCTGCGCGAGGACAGGCGCGACGTGCAGGTCCCGATCCCGCGCGTCGTGCTCGAGCTCGGAGCGCTGCGCGAGCGCTTCGATCTCATCTTGATCGCCGTCAAATGGCCCGAGCTCGAGACGGTATGTGAAGCGCTGCCGAACCTGATCGCGGTACACGGCCTGGCCGCGCCCCTGCTCAACGGGCTCAGCTCCGAGGACGTGGTCGCCCGCTACGTCGGCGCGCAGCGCACGCTCGCGGCCGTCGCGTATATGTCGGCCGGCTTGATCGCGCCTGGAGCGATCTACGCGCATCCCCATACGAGGATCGGATTTGCCCCATTTCGTCCTGGACAAGAACAGGACGTCGCGCGCGTCGCGGCGCTCTTCGAGCGCGCCGGCGTTCCGGTGCAGCGCAGCGATGAATACCGCAGCATGCTTTGGCAGAAGATGGTCTGGAACGCGCCGTTCAACGCCGTGTGCGCGCTGACGCGAAAGCCTGCAGGGGAATGTGCAGAGCGCCTCGAGCCGCTGCTGCGGCGGGCCATGCGCGAGGTGATCGCGGTGGCGCACGCAGAGGGCGTGCTCCTGGCCGAGCAGCTCAGCGACGTGATGATCCACGTCAGCAAGAGTCAATTCCCCAACACCGAGCCATCCATGCTGCAAGACGTGCGCAGGGGCCGGTCCACCGAGGTCGAGATCTTGCAAGGCGAGGTGGTCCGGCGAGGCCACGCCTTGGATGTGGACACGCCCGTGCTCAGCACGCTTGCGGACTTGATTCGCGGCCTCGCTCCGGCCTGAGAAGGAGACGGGTCGGCAACGCGCCTTGCGCGGTTGCCCGCGCCGGAGGCGTGGCTACGTAACCGTCGGGCGCATTGTTCGCTGGCGGGTGGCGCCGCGCGCTGGTACCCGTCCATCGAGAACACGCTATACAGATTCACCTCGATGGCGCACGACACACCGAGCAGAAGACCGCCGACACCGTTCGAGTCCGCCCAGGACCGCGCACTCGAGGTGAAGCGCGCCACGCCGAGCGGCTCGTTCCTGTTCGAGGTGGCCTGGGAGGTTTGCAATCAGGTAGGCGGCATCTATCAGGTCTTGCGCTCGAAGGCGCCCTTAATGTGCGAGCGCTGGCAAGATGACTACTGCTTGATCGGGCCCTACATCGAAGGCAAGGCGCAGCTCGAATTCGAACCGGCGCCCGCCCCGGACTGGCTCGGGCGCGTGATCGAGACGCTCGCCTCGGAAGGGCTGACAGTGCGTCATGGGCGCTGGCTCATCCCGGGTAAGCCGCGCGTCCTGCTGGTCGAGCTGCGCCTGAACAAGGAGCGGCTCGACAGCGCCAAATATCGCCTCTGGGATCACCACAAGATCGAGTCGCCGTCCAACGATCCCGTGGTCGATCGCGCGATCGGCTTTGCCGAGGCCGTGCTGCAGATTCTGCAGACGGTCGGCAACGAGCTCAGTTATGCGATCGTCCGCGCCGGGCAGATGCCGAGCCGGGTGGTCGCGCATTTTCATGAGTGGCAAGGAGGGCTCGCCATCCCGCTGATGCGCCGCACAGGCGTTCCCATCGCCGTCGTATTCACCACGCACGCCACCACGCTCGGTCGTTACATCGCCTCGAACGAGCCCGGCTTTTACGACCGCCTCGCCAGCATTCGGCACGATGAGGCCGCCACCCGCTACAACGTGCGCACGCAGCACCAGATCGAACGAGCCTGCGCGCACGGCGCCCACGTGTTCACGACGGTCTCGCAGATCACGGCCGAAGAGTGCACGGCGCTGCTCGGGCGCGAACCGGAGGTGATCACGCCCAACGGTCTGAGCATCGCGCGCTACAACGTCGGCCACGACTTCCAGACTTTCCACGCGGACTTCAAGGAGCGTATCCACACGTTCACGCTGGGGCACTTCTTCCCCACGTACTCGTTCGACCTCGATCGCACGCTCTACATGTTCACCAGCGGCCGCTTCGAGCCCCACAACAAGGGCTTCGATCTGTGCCTCGAGACCATGGCCCGGCTCAACCTGGAGCTGAAGGCGATGCGCTCGGATCTTACTGTCGTGTTCTTCATCGTCACCTCGCGCCCGACGCGTTCCATCCACCCGCTCGTGTTGGAGAAGCGCGGCGTGCTCAACGAGCTCCGCATCGTGACCCAGCGCATCACCGAGCAAGTCGGCGATCGCCTGTTTCATTCCGCGGCGAAGGGCGCGCACGCCAAGCTCGACGACTTGGTCGACGAGTATTGGCAGCTGCGCTTCCGCCGCACGCAGGCCGCGTTCCGTTCGCACACCTGGCCGCCAGTGATCACGCACATCCTCGAGGACGACAGCACCGACCCAGTGCTCGCGCACGTACGCAAGTTAGGGCTGTTCAACCGCAGCGACGATCCGGTCAAGATCGTCTACCACCCCGAATTCATCGGCCCGACCAATCCGCTCTGGGGCATCGAGTACGACGAGTTCGTGCGCGGCTGCCACATGGGGCTGTTTCCGAGCGCCTACGAGCCCTGGGGCTACACGCCGCTCGAATGCATGGCCCTAGGGACGCCCTCGATCTCGAGCGATCTGGCCGGTTTCGGGCGCTACGTCGCCGACATGTACGAAGATCCTGACGCGGCCGGCATCGAAGTCTTACCGCGTCGAGGCAGGAGCTTCTCCGACGCAGCCGCCGACCTGACTGGGCGCCTGCTCGCGTTCTGCAAGTTGTCGCGCCGCGACCGCGTCGCTCTGCGCAACGAAGTCGAACGCCACTCGTGGGACTTCGACTGGTCGCGTCTCGGCACCGCCTACCATCAGGCGCACGATCTCGCGCTCGAGCGCGTCTAACGCTGCGAGGTTGGGGACCGCGTGTGTCGGGGGTTGGTGTCGCGCGCAGGCGGTGCGTTTGCTTACTTCGCTCGTGTGCGCTGCGAGGTTGGGGACCGCGTGTGTCGGGGGTTGGTGTCGCGCGCAGGCGGTGCGTTTGCTTGC
>CAZYWR010000420.1:0-4327 GCA_964651185.1 uncultured Polyangiales bacterium | reverse complement strand
GAACGGCACGCCTTCGGCGGCCGCATCGAGCACCGCACGCGCCACCTCGACCGCCTCGCGAGCCTCCCCAGGGCTCGACAGCAGCATCACCGCGCCTGCGGGCGGAGAATCGCTGGCGATCTCGACGGGCGCGCTCGTCGCGAACAGGCGCGCCTGCAAACGCGCGAGCTCGTCGCCGGTGTCCGGCTCGAGCCGTGTGATCTGCGGGTCATGGCCGAGCGCCGCGCGCCAGTGCGCTTCGCTGCGCTCGTCTCCGCGCGCCACGGTGGCCGACGCGCTGGCGCGCCCCGCGCACAGCGCCTGCACGAACAGCGCCTCGGCCTGATGCGCGAGCGGCACGTCCAGCGCGAGCAGCGGCACCTGCGCCTGCGCTTGCGCCGACGCGCGCCGCGCCGCGCCGAGCACGTGCGCACGATCCGCGAGCGCCTGCTCGGCGAGCGTCTGCTCGTAGGCCGCGAGCACGCGCCCGAGCTCCGGCGCGTGAGCCGCGAGCTGCGCGGGATCCAAGCCGGCCAGACGCAGCTCCGTGACCGTGGCGGCGAGCGCGCGCACGAAGCCTGGCCGCTCGGCCAGCGCGGCGAAGCGACCGAGCGCGCCGTCCGCGCCGAGCTCGTGTACGACCCGCGCGACGAGCGCCTCGACCGCGAGATGCGTGAGCGGCACGCGCCCCTCGCGCGCGAGCTCGGGCAGCGCCAGCTCGCGCGCCAACGCCTCGAGCGTGCGCCTGCGCCAGTCGAAGCGCGCATTCCCGGGCGCGAGCAGGCGCGCCATCAGCTGCGTGCCCGCCGCGCTGCTCGGCACGATCAGCAGCGCCGGACCCCGCGGCGGGAGCGCGCGCAAGAACGCCAGAGCGAACGCGATGCGCTGCTCGGCCCGCGGCGAAACGCACAGGCGGTGGTGCGCGAGGGGCACGGCGCAAGAGTATACGGGCGCCGCGATCATTGCGATGGCCGGCGCACACGCCGCGCATGCAGATCGCCCGCCGCCTCAGGCCCCGCGTCCTTCGCCCCCGAGCACGTAAAATGCGCGTCCGTACGTCTCGAGCAGCGAAAGCGCCCGATCCATTTCCTCGCGCGAGTGGCCGCGCGTCACGTTCAAGCGCAGGCGCTCATCGCCTTTGCGCACGCTCGGATACACGAGCGGGATCATCATCACGCCGCCCTCGAGCAAGGCCAGGTGCATGAACAGCGCCTTGTTCTCGTCGCCGCAGTTGGGCGGCATGATGTGCGTGTTGCTCTTGCCTAAGTTGAAGCCGAGCTCGACCAGCGACCTGCGCATGTAGGTCGCCTTCTCGTGCAGCTCGGCCACGAGCGCCGGCCCCTCTTGCTCGAGCATGGTCAAGATCTCGCCGACCACGGCGATCACCGGCACGGGCAAGGTCGCGCTGAACAGGAAGCTACGCGCCGACGTCGCCACGTGCTCGATCACGTCGCGCGTGCCCAGCAAGAGCCCGCCGATGCCGCCAAACACCTTCGAAAACGCGGTCATCAGCAGCGGGACGCGCCCCTCCAGCCCGAAGTGCTCGAGCGTGCCGCGCCCGTGCGCGCCGAGCGTACCCGAGCCGTGCGCGTCGTCGACCAAGAGCACGGCGCCGTAGCGCTCGCACACCTCGACGATCTCGGGCAGCGCGCCCATATCGCCGTCGAGGGAATACACGCCTTCGACCAGCACCAGCGCGTTCTTGCGCTCCTTGCTCTTCAGCACGCGCTCCAGCGACTTGGCGGAGTTGTGGTTGAAGAAGCGCACCTCGGGCGCGCGTTTGGGCGTGCCCGCCGCCACGAAGGTGCCGTCGAGAATGCAGGCGTGGCTCAAGTTGTCGAGCGCCAGCGTGGTGTCCTGATCCGCGAGCGCCATGATCGCGCCCACCATCGCTTGATAGCCGGTGGTGAATACGAGCGCCGCCTCGAACCCGAAGAACGCCGCCAGCCGCTGCTCCAGCTCCACGTGCGCCACCGTCGTGGCCTGCGGACGCGAGCTCGATAGCCCCATCGCGTAGCGGTCGACCGCGGCCTTGGCTGCCTCCTTGGCCTTCGGATGGTTGGTCAAACCGAGATAATCGTTCGAGCTGAAGTTCACGATCGGCTTGCCGGCGATCGTGGTGCGCAGGCCGCCCGTCTCGAACGCGCGAAACAGCGGGTAAACCTGGTTCTCCTTGGCCTCGCGGATGCGCGCGAGCTCCGCGTACGCCTTGTCGTCGATCCAGCTCATGCCTCGCCCGCCTCGTTCTGGTTTTGCTCGCGCCGGAGCACGACCGCCGACGCGTTGCCGTAGTACCCGAGCGCCGTGATCAGCGCGTTTTGCGGCGCGCGCCTCGGCGCTCCGCGCAAGAGCGGGCGCGCTTCGCTGCCCGCTAGCCAGGCCAGACAACCCGCCACGCTCAACGCGGTGGCCGCGCCGAAGGTCTCGCCCCACAAGCGCTTCGGCGCGAACGTCGCGACCTCGTGCCCGAGCACGCGCGCGAGCCCGGCGAGCTCGGCCCGATCGAAGGCCGGAAGCCCGCTCGCGCCGCAGATCGCGAGGTCGATAGCCTCGGGCGCGATCCCCGCATCGTCGAGCGCCGCGCGCACGGCCCGCTCCAGCGCGCGATCCGACGCGTGCATCAGCTGCCCAGCGGCGCGCGGCGGCTCGAACGCCGCGCCGAACCCGAGCACCTCCGCGAGCACCTCCGCGCCGCGCGCCGCCGCGGCCGCGCGCGTCTCGAGCACCATCAGCGCTGCGCCCTCGCCGAGCCGCAAGCCCGCCGCCCGCGCATCCGGCGCGGATGGTTCGCCCTCCTGCAGCGCGCCCAGCTTACGACACGCCAAGTAGAGCGGTTCGTTCAACACCTCGAAGCCGCCCGCGAGCAACGCGTCGGCGCGCCCGCAGCGCAGGTGCGTCTCGGCGCTCAGGAGCGCATCGGCCCCGCCGCAGTTTCCATCCACCACCGTGACGTTCGGGCCCTCGAGCTCCTCCCAGATGCTGACGTAGCCCGCCGCCGCGTTGATCACGGTGTTCGGAAAGCGCGAAGGATTCAGGTAGCGCGGGTGCTCGAGCTCGGCGACGCGGTTGATCTCGGTGACACTGTCGAGCGCGCCGTACGCGGTGGCCGCGCAGATCCCGATGCGCTCCTTCGCGAGGCCCGCAAACGCCCCCTCGCGCTTGAGGCCCGCGTCCTCGAGCGCGTGCTTGGCGGCGACGATCAGCATCTTCGTGGCCCGATCCAAGCTGCGCAGCCCTTTGTCGCCGAGATAGGCGGTCGCGTCGAAGTCAGGTATTTCGGAGACCTGCGCACCGGCGCTCGCGAGCGCGGCGAGCGCGCTGCGCTCGGCCCCGTCGAACGCGCGCACGCGCTCGGGAGCGCGCAGCGCATCGCGAAACGCCGCGCGGCCGATCCCGAGCGGGCTCACCACCCCGAGGCCCGTGATCGCCAGCGGCTGCATCAGGCGGCTCCGCGGGCGTCGCGGGCGCGCGGCTCGGGCAACACGCCGGGACGCGCAAAGCTCACCACGGCATCGTAGCCGCCGAACGCCAGCGAGTTGTTGAGCACCACGTCGGCCTTGCCAGCTTGAACGTGATTCGCGACCACCGCGACATCGCACTCCGGATCGGGCTCCTCGTAGTGGATGGTCGGCGGGTAGAGACCGCTCAAGGTCGTCTCCACGCACGCGACCGCCTCGAGCGCGCTGGCCGCGCCCATACAGTGGCCGAGCATGCTCTTGATGCTCGAGATCGGGACCTTGCGTTCGCCAAACACCTCGCGCATCACCCGCGACTCGACCTGATCGTTGGCCGGTGTGCCGGTGCCGTGCGCGTTCACGAAATCCACGTCGCCGACGCGCACGCCGCTCGCGGCACAGGCCGCGCGCATGGCCGTGATGCTGCCCTTGCCCTCGGGATGGGGACGCGTGATGTGGTGCGCGTCGCAGGCGAGCCCGTAGCCGCCGACTTCGGCGAGCAGGTCCGCGCCGCGCCGGCGCGCGTGCTCCTCCGCCTCGAGCACGAGGATCGCCGCGCCCTCTCCGATCAAGAGCCCTTTGCGCTGCTTGTCGAAGGGCTGGCAGCGCTCTGGCGCGATCGCGCCGAGCCGCACGAACCCTGCGAACTGCACTTTGTCGAGGATCTCGCTCGCGCCCGTGATCACCACGTCCGCGCGGCCCGCACGGATCTGATCGTCAGCGAAGCCGATCGCGTAGTTTCCCGCCGCGCAGGCCGCCGGCAAGGTGTGCACGAGGCCGCGCGCGCCCACGGCGCGCGCCACATGAATCGGCAAGAGCGTGCTGCCGTAGCGCGGGAGCTTCGCGCGCTCGACCGCGCGCTCTCCGCCGTGCAACCAAGCCGCCTCGAGCTG
>CAZYWR010000419.1:0-4655 GCA_964651185.1 uncultured Polyangiales bacterium | reverse complement strand
TCATAAGGCAGGTTGCCTACGTAAATGTTCTTGCCCATGGTCGCTGGCCTTGTTCAGAATCCGTCCGCGTCCGCTCCGTTACGAACGTCGGTGCGTCATCGCCCAGGCTTCGACCGAAGCGTAAAAGGGCAGCAGGTTGAACCAAGACTCTCCGTGGGGCATCGACTAGCGCTCCTCGTTTGGCGCGCTCGCCGAAGCGCGCGCGGAGATTTCGTTCGCGCGCGCGGGCGCGCGCTTCGACCCGAGGTCTGGCTCCCTTGCAGCGCGCGGCTCCGCGCTCCCCGCGAAGCCCGTCGGATCGCTCGCGGCGGCCGAAGCCGCGGACCCAGCCATCACGCCGGCGAGCAACGGTCCCACGAACAACACGCTCAGGCCCAGCGCGAGCCCGATCGGATCGGCGCCGAGCCGCGCGTGAAGCCCGTACACGATGGCCATCAAGAGGCCGATCTTGCCGATCAGCAGCAGGGAGAAACCGGTGCTGCTCGCCGCCGATGCGCCCACGAAGCGCGCCGCCAGGAAGCGCAGCGCAAACCAGTTGCCGACCGCCACGCCCGCGCCCAGCAACGCCGCCAAGCCGCGCGTCGGACCGGTCAGCGCGAACGCCAGGGCCACCACCACCACGGCGCTGATCACGACCGGTCGATTCACGCGTGCCGAAGCGCGCGAACGAACTCCTGGGGCGAAGGCGGGCAGACTCATGAGGGGTCGTTTTTTTCGTGTTCGGGGGAACGCTCGCGCGCGTTGCGCGACGTTTCGTCTTCGAGATTTCCGCGTGTCTCAGGGCGTTGCGAGGAGCTCATGCTCCGCGCCAGCAGGAAGAGGTTACGAAAGCCCGCCACCACGCCCAGCAAGAGTCCGGCGTAGCCGACGTACGGATCCGTCCCAAGCCATCTATCCAGGGCGCGACCGCCGAAGTAGCCGACGACGATCGCGATCACGAGTTCCAGACCCGCCGTGGCAAAGCGCGCTGCGAGCTGTAGCTGTCTCCTGCCCTCCGGCCCGATGAGGCTCATCGCGGCCATCCTCTTGCGTGCCCGCGCAGGGCACTTCGTGTGCGCACCTACCTGGCGACCTCGAACGGGCAGAGCGCCCTTCTCGAGCGAGCAGGTCGTCCGGCAAGCGCGCGGCCATCTAGCACGGGCGATCGTTGGGGTCAAGCTTGGTAGAAGACTAGCCCGCCGCATGAATAGACTCGTGAGCTCAACGACTTAGATCGCCTTCAAGGCGTGTGCGACGGCCCGCTCCGTGCGGGCCAACGCCGCCTCATCGTGCGCGATCGAGATGAACCCAGCTTCGAACTGCGACGGCGGCCAATGGACCTGTTGCTCGAGGAGCGCGTGGTGAAAGCGGCCGAAGCGCGCGGTGTCGCAGCGCGCGGCGTCCTGCCAGGAGCGCACGGGGCCCGGGCTGAAGAAGGGCGTGAGCATGGAGCCGACGCGCTGCACCGTCAGCTCGACTCCCGCCTTCTTGGCGCCCTCGACGAACGCGCGCTCGAGCCGCGCCCCGAGCTGCTCGAGCTCCGCGTACAGCTCCGGGCGCTTCAGCTTGCGCAAAGTCGCGAGACCCGCTTGGACCGCGACCGGGTTGCCGCTCAACGTACCGGCTTGATACACGGGGCCGAGCGGCGAGATCTTGGACATGATCTCGCGGCGGCCGCCGTAGGCGCCGAGCGGCATGCCGCCGCCCACGATCTTCGCCAGCGTCGTCAGATCGGGCGTGACCTGGTACAGGGCCTGCGCCCCGCCGTAAGCGACCCGAAAGCCGGTCATCACCTCGTCGAACACCAAAAGCGCCCCGTGCTCGCGGGTCAAGCTGCGCAGCCCTTCGAGGTAGCCGTCGGCGGGCGGCACGCAGCCCATGTTGCCGGCGACCGGCTCGAGGATCACCGCCGCGATGCGCGCGCCCTCGCGCGCGAACAGCGCACGCGCGGCGTCGAGGTCGTTGTAGGGCAGCGTCAAAGTCGCGCGCGCTAGATCGGCGGGCACACCTGCGCTGTCGGGCACGCCGAAGGTGGCGAGACCGCTCCCCGCCTTGACCAGCAGATAGTCGGCGCCGCCGTGGTAGCCGCCCTCCATTTTGACGATGACGTCGCGGCCGGTGAAGCCGCGCGCCACGCGCAGCGCGCCCATGACCGCTTCGGTGCCGCTCGACACGAGGCGCACCATCTCCAGCGAGGGGAGCGCCTCGATCAACAGCTCGGCCATGACGATCTCGCCCTCGGTGGGCGCGCCGAAGCTCGTGCCCAGCGCCGCGGTGCGCGCGATCGCCTGCACCACCGACGGCTCGGCGTGCCAAAGGATCATCGGGCCCCAGCTCCCGACGTAGTCGACGTACTCGGTGCCGTCGGCGCCGTAGAGGTAAGGACCGCGCGCCTCGCGCACGAAAATCGGGTGCCCGCCCACCGCGCGAAACGCGCGCACCGGCGAGTTGACGCCGCCGGGCAAGACGCGCTGGGCGCGCTCGAACAGGGCTTCGGAGTTGGGGTCGCTCATGGCCGGCATTCTATCCCGGCGCGCGCCCGAAGCTCGCAGCGCGATGCTATGAGTGCCGCATGAGCCAACATGCGCTGCGCGCGGCGAATGCCGCCTTCTACGCGGCCTTCGAGCGGCTGGACTTCGAGGGCATGGCAAACCTCTGGGCGCGCAGTGTACCCGTGAGCTGCGTCCATCCAGGCTGGGACCTGGTGGTGGGCTACGAGGCGGTGATGGAGAGCTGGCGCGGCATCTTCGACGGCACGAGCGAGATCCACTTCCGCAACGAGGACGCGCATATTACGGTCCACGCGAGCACCGGCTGGGTGGTCAGCCGCGAGGTGCTGTCCACGGTGGTGCAGTCGCTGCCGGTCGAGAACACGCTGACCGCCGTCAACGTGTTCGTGCTCGAGAGCGGGGTCTGGCGCGTCGCCCACCACCACGCCGCGCCCGTCTTGGCAGGCCGCCCGCGCGCGCCGCGCCGCACCGACGTCGTCCTGCATTAGCCGCGCGCGAATAGGAAGCGAGCGCGATTGTTGCAGGGTCGCCCGCGAGAGCCTAAAGCGGGCCCGACCCTTTTTGGCGGAGTGAGTAGAGCATGTACAGCGACGTCCGGGCGATCAACGAGCTGGTCCAGCGCGAGAGCGCGTTCGTCGACGCGATCGTGCACGAAGTAGCGAAGGTGATCGTCGGCCAAAAGGAGATGATCGAGCGCATCCTGATCGGACTCCTGACCGGCGGGCACGTGCTGGTCGAAGGCGTGCCCGGGCTCGCCAAAACGCTCACCGTGAAGAGCGTGTGCGAGGCGGTGCAGGCGCAGTTCTCGCGCGTGCAGTTCACGCCCGACCTCTTGCCCGCCGACGTCGTGGGCACGGTCATCTACAACCAGCAAAAGGGCGAATTCTACGCGAAGCCGGGGCCGATCTTCGCGAACCTGGTGCTGGCCGACGAGATCAACCGCGCGCCCGCCAAGGTGCAGAGCGCGCTGCTCGAGGCCATGCAAGAGCTGCAGTGCACGATCGGCGACACGACCTACCCGCTGCCCCGGCCGTTCATGGTGATGGCTACGCAGAACCCGCTCGAGCAGGAGGGCACGTACCCCTTGCCGGAGGCGCAGCTCGATCGATTCATGCTGCACGTGCTGGTCGGCTACCCCGCGCGCGATGAGGAGCGGCGCGTGATGGAGCGCATGAGCGACGCGCTGTTGGGCGGGCCGAACGCGCCCGCGCACGGGCGCTCGCCGATCACGCCGCAGGCGGACCCGAACAAGCTCTTGTCGGCGCGCACGGTGGTGGGCCAAGTCTACGTCGACGAGCGCATCAAGGATTACATCCTCAACGTCGTGCTCGCGACGCGCGATCCCAGCACCGTGAACCTACACGACCTCAAAGACATGATCGCGCACGGCGCCTCGCCGCGCGCGTCGATCGCGCTCAACGTGGCGGCGCGCGCGCACGCGTTCTTGCGCCACCGCGGCTACGTCACGCCCGAAGACGTGAAGGCCGTCGGCCCCGACGTACTGCGCCACCGTTTGATCCGCACCTACGAAGCAGAGGCCGAGGAGATCACGACCGATCAGATCGTGCGGCGCATCTTCGACGCGGTGGAAGTGCCTTGAGGCGGGGACGCCTTGCACCCTAGAACTGCCCCATGATCTCGCGCGAGACCCTCAAGAAGCTGCGGCGCATCGAGATCCGCACCAACCGGCTCGCCAACGAGCAGCTCGCCGGCAGCTACCATTCCGTGTTCAAGGGTCGCGGCATGGCGTTCAGCGAGGTGCGCCAGTACCAGCCGGGCGACGACGTGCGCTTCATCGACTGGAACGTGAGCGCGCGGCTCGACGACGTGTTCGTCAAGCTCTTCACCGAAGAGCGCGAGATGACGGTCATCCTCTTGGTCGATCTGTCGGCGAGCCAGCGCTTCGGCACGGCCCAGCGGCCGAAGCTCGAGACCGCGGCCGAGGTCGCCGCCCTGCTCGCCTTCAGCGCGATCAAGAACAACGATCGCGTCGGGCTCATCCTGTTTACCGATCGCGTGGAGACGTTCGTGCCTCCGAAGAAGGGCAAGGGCCACGTTCTGCACGTGGTGACCGAGATCCTGAGCGCCAAGCCCGAGCACAAGGGCACCGACATCCGCGCCGCGCTCGACCTGCTCGGTCACGTCGCCAAGCGCAAGGCCGTGGTG